>NZ_JBHZDA010000078.1:10393-23090 GCF_042755665.1 Streptomyces sp. NPDC059142 | reverse complement strand
GGGGGTGGGGGGTGTGGCCCCTCCCCCCCCCCCCCCGCCCCCCCCCCCGCCCCCCCCCCCCCCCGCGTCCGCGGCGGGGGGGGGCCCGGCCGGGTACGAGGGCGTCGCCGCCCTGCCGTTCGATCCCGTACGGCGGCTCTCCACCGCGGTCGTACGGCGGCCGGGACGCCTGGGCACCCACACCCTCGTCGTCAAGGGCGCCGTCGCCGACGTCCTCCAGCGGTGCGCGCTCGACGACGGCGAACGCGCGCGGCTCACCGCCCTCGCCGCCCGCGAGGCGGACAGCGGGCTGCGGCTGCTGGCCGTCGCCACCGCCGAACGGCCCGCCCGGCGCCGCGACTACACCCCGGCCGACGAACGCGGCCTCGACTTCCGGGGGTTCGTCTCCCTCCGCGACGCCCTCGCCCCCACCGCGGCCGACGCGCTGAAGGTCTTCGCGTCCCGCGGCGTCACGGTCCGGATCCTCACGGGCGACCATCCGGGAACGGCGGCGCGCGCCTGCCAGGACCTCGGGGTGCCGCTGGGGCCGCCGGGCGAGGACGGCGTGGTCACCGCCGACCGCATCGACCGGCTCACCGACACCGAACTCGCCGAGGTCGCCCGGCGCACCACCGTCTTCGCGCGCTGCACGCCCGAGCACAAGGCCCGTATCGTCGCCGCCGTACGCGCCGACGGCCACACCACCGGGTTTCTCGGCGACGGTGTCAACGACCTGCCCGCGCTGCACGCCGCGGACGTCGGGATCTGCCCGCGCGACGCCGTGGACGTCGTACGCGAGTCCAGCGATGTCGTCCTGGCGAAGAAGGACCTCACCGCGATCGACCACGCGATCAGCGCCGGGCGCCACTCCAGCGGCAACATCGCGACCTATCTGCGGATCACGCTCTCCTCGAACCTCGGCAATGTCATCGCCATGCTCGTCGCGGGTCTGCTGCTGCCCTTCCTGCCGATGCTCCCGGCCCAGGTCCTCGTCCAGAACCTCTGTTTCGACGCGGCGCAGCTCGCCTTCGCGTACGACCGGCCGGGGGCGGCGGCGCTGCGCCGGCCGACGGAGCTGCGGTCGCGCGCGTTCCTCCGGTTCATCACGCGGTTCGGGCTGATCAACGCCACCGCCGACCTGGCGACGTTCGCGGTGCTCGCTCTCGCCCTGCACACGACGGCGGACGGGACCACCCAGGGGGCCTTCCACTCCGGGTGGTTCACGGAGAACCTGCTCACCCAGGCGCTGGTGATGCTCCTGCTGCGTACGAGCCGTACCGGAGGCGGTCCGGTGCGCTGGGCCGCCGCCGGGCTCGCCGTGACCGGGCTGCTGCTGCCGCTCTCACCGCTGGGCCCGGTCCTCGGGATGCCGTCGCTGCCCGCGCTGTACTACGCGCTCCTCGCGCTGGTTCTCGCGCTGTACGCGGCCGGTCTCGCGGTGGCGAGGGGACGCCACGAGCGGCGCCACGTATCCGTACCGGAGCGCGCGGGCGTCGCCGTCCGGCCGCAGGCGCGGCCGTACGGTCAGCCGTAGGAGAGGTTCGAGCAGGGGTCGTCGTCCGCCGAACGGGCGTCGTCGGCCACGGCGGACGGTACGGAGCCGGGCGAGGCGGCCGGTCCGGAAGGGGAGCCCGCGGCGCCGGACGCCCCGTCGGCCGGGGTGTCCGCGTACGCCGTGCCGAGCACGACATCGATGCCCGAGGTGGTCGACACCGCCTTGACCTCCGCCCCGGGGAAGAGGCGCGCGACCGTCTTCGCCCGGTCCTCCAGCCCGGCCCCGTACTCGATCACCGTGGTGGTGTGGTCCTGGCTGCTCGCCGTCGCGGTGCCGGTGACGACGAAGTCGTGGTCCGTGAGGGCACGGGAGGCGCGGGCGGCCAGCCCGGTGACGGTGGTGCCGTTGTAGACGGCGACGCTGATGCCGCCGCCGGAGACCTCGCCGGTGGCGCTCGGCGTGGGGGAGGCGGTGGCGGTCCCGGCCGCTTCGCCCGCTCCCTTGCCCTTCGCGCCGCTGGCGTCCTTGCCGTCCACCGTACGGTCCGCCTTCAGCGCCGCCCACAGCTCGGAGGCGTCCGGTTCGACGATCGCGACGCGCGCGCCCTCGTACCGCCAGGGGATGGTGACGAACTTGGTGTTGTGCAGGTCGATGTCCTTGAGCGACATCATGAAGCTGATCAGCTTGTCGGCGGAGCCGAGCCCCGGGTCCACGGTCATGGACCGCGTCGCCGCGTTCGCGAGCGGCAGCAGCTTGGTGGGGGTGAGGCCGTCGCTCTTCACCTTCTTGAGCAGACCGGCGACGAAAGCCTGCTGGCGCTTGATCCGGCCGATGTCGGAGCCGTCGCCTATCCCGTGCCGGATCCGCACGTAGTCCAGCGCCTGCTGGCCGGAGACGGTCTGGGCGCCCTCGGTGAAGATCCGCCGGCCCTGGGTGGCGCGGTTGGGGTTGAGGTCCTTCTGGTAGATGTCCTGGGGCAGGCAGACCTGGACCCCGCCGACGACCTCGGTCAGCTTCGCGAAGCCCTTGAAGTCGACGACGACGGTGTGGTCGACGCGCAGTCCGGTGAGGTGCTCGACGGTGTTCTGGGTGCAGGCGGGGTTGCCCTGGGCGCTCTGGCCCACGGAGAAGGCCGCGTTGAACATCGTGTTGACCTGCGTCTTCGTCCACGTGCCGTCGGGCAGCCGGCAGGGCGGGATGTCCAGGAGCGTGTCGCGCGGTATGGAGACGGCGACCGCGTGCTGGTGGTCGGCGTAGATGTGCAGCAGGAACGCGGTGTCGGAGCGGCCGATGTCGTCCTTGTCGCCGCCGCCCAGCGAACTGTTGCCGTCCGTCCGCGCGTCCGAGCCGATGACCAGCACGTTCTGGCCCTTGGACGAGCCGGCGGGCCGGTTGTCGGAGAGACCGCCCGCGCTGAAGGTGTTGATGTTGCCGCTGAGTTTGAGGTAGACCCAGCCGATTCCGGCGGAGGCGAGCACGAGCAGGGACAGGGTGACGACGAACGACGTGCGCAGCCCGCTCCGCTTCCGCCGCCGGGAGCGGGCGGGCGCGGCGCGACGGCTGGTGCGCGCGGACGCCGTCTGCTGCTGTCGACTGCCTGCCATCTCTGCGCCCTCATCCCTCTGGCCGGCCTCTTGGTTGTACAGTTGCGCAATGTAGCAACTTTAGTGAGAGGTGCGGGCCCCGGGTGCGGGAGTGACACGGGGTGCGGCCGATCCGGGATTCGACGAGGGATCCGGGGATTTCGACGAGAGGAAGGCGGGGCGGCATGTTGCGTAACGGGTTGGAGCCTTGGCACCTGCTGATCGTGGCCATCGTGATCATCGTCCTGTTCGGCTCCAAGAAGCTGCCGGACACCGCGCGGGCCGTGGGCAAGTCGCTGCGCATCCTCAAGAGCGAGACGAAGGCGATGAAGGAGGAGGACGGTGCTGTGGCGGGCGGAGCCACCCCGCCCGCCGCCCCGTCCTCCTCCGCGCCGTTCTCCTCCGCGCCGTCCCCCGCTCCCGCCCCCGCTCCCTCTTCGTCTTCCTCGGCCTCTCCCGTTCCTTCTCCCTCTTCCCCTCCTTCCCCCTCGAACCGCTGAGGGCGCGTCCGGTCCCGTCAGGGCTTCAGGGGCTGGCCAGGTCGAAGCCGTACCGCAGGGGCTCGCCCTGTACGCGCGGGTCGCGCCGGTAGACGAAGAGCGCGTCCACCTGGGCGCCGCCCGACGGGCCGTCCAGCTCGCAGGGGTACGTCACCTGCACCACGGACGGCCGGTCGGCGACCCGCATCCGTACCCCGTTCGCGGGTCCTCCGTCGAGGACCGCGACTTCCCATTCCGTTCTGCCGTGATCATCCATGGTCAATACTTTAGAGGTTGCGCAATCTTTGAACCATGGTGCACGGGGCGCGCTTCGGGGCGTGCGGAGGGGCGCGTACGTACGCCGGAGGGCGGCCACCGTCACCGGTGACCGCCCTCCAGAGTGTTCCGTATCTCGCGGCCGGAAGCCCGGGAATCCGGAAGCAGGAAACTACAGGGTCCGCTCCAGCCGGTCCGCCATCAGCTTGACGAAGCGCGAGGGGTCGGCCAGCTCGCCGCCGTCCGCGAGGAGCGCCATTCCGTAGACCAGCTCGGCGGCCTCGGCGAGGCCGGCGTCGTCGGAGCCCGTGGCCGCCGTGCCCTCCGTCGCGTCCTCCGCCGTGCCCTCCGCCGTGTCCTTCGATCCGGCGGATCCCGTGTGGGCCGTGTGGGCCGTGCGCAGGCCCGCGACCAGCGGGTGCGTCGGGTTGAGTTCGAGAATCCGCTTGATGTGGGGCACGTCCTGGCCCATGGCCCGGTACATGTTCTCCAGCGCGGGCGTCACATCGAACGTGTCGCCGACGATGCAGGCGGGCGACACCGTGAGGCGCGAGGAGAGCCGCACCTCCTTCACCTGCTCGCTCAGCTTCCCGGACATCCAGGTCAGCAGCGGGGCGAAGTCCTGCTGCTGCTTCTCGCGCTCGGCCTCGACCTCCTTCTTCTCCTCCTCGGTGTCGAGGTCGACCTCGCCCTTGGCGATCGACTGGAGCGGCTTGCCGTCGAACTCGGGGACCGACTGGACCCACACCTCGTCGACGGGGTCGGTCAGCAGCAGCACCTCGAAGCCCTTGGCGCGCAGAGCCTCCATGTGCGGCGAGTTCTCGATCGCCGCACGGGACTCGCCCGTCATGTAGAAGATGTGCTGCTGCCCCTCCTTCATGCGCTCCACGTACTGCTGGAGGGTGGTCACCCCGCCTTCTCCGTCGGGGGAGTGGGTCGAGGCGAACGACGAGACGCCGAGAATCGCGTCCCGGTTCTCGAAGTCGCTGAGCAGACCCTCCTTGAGGACCCGGCCGAATTCCTTCCAGAACGTCGTGTACGACTCCGGACGGTCGGCCATCATCTCCTTCACCGTCGAGAGAACCTTCTTCACGAGGCGCCGGTGCATCAACTGGATCTGCCGGTCCTGCTGAAGAATCTCGCGCGACACGTTCAGTGAAAGGTCCTGGGCGTCGACCACACCCTTGACGAAACGCAGATAATCGGGCATCAGCGCTTCGCAGTTGTCCATGATGAAGACGCGCTTCACATAGAGCTGAACTCCGCGCTTGCTCCCCTGCGTGAACAGGTCCTGCGGTGCGTGGGACGGGAGGAAGAGCAGTGCCTGATATTCGAAGGTGCCTTCCGCCTGCATGCGGATGGTTTCCAGCGGGTCGTTCCAGTCGTGGCTGACGTGCTTGTACAGCTCGCTGTACTCCTCGTCGGTCACCTCGCTCCTGGAGCGGGCCCACAGCGCCTTCATCGAGTTGATCGTCTCGGGCTCGGGCGCCGCCCCGGCGTCCTCGCCCGCGCTCTCCCCGGCGGTCCCGGCGGAGTCCGCCCCGTCCGCGCCGGCGTCCGCCGGGTCCGTGGCGGGCTTCGCCTCGGCGGCCATCCTGATGGGCCAGGTGATGAAGTCCGAGTACCGCTTGACGATCTCCTTGATCTTCCACGCGGACGTGTAGTCGAAGAGCTGGTCCTCGGCGTCCTCCGGCTTCAGCCGCAGCGTCACCGACGTGCCCCGCGGCGCCTCGTCCACCGTCTCGACCGTGTACGTGCCCTCGCCGGTGGACTGCCAACGGGTCCCCTTGCTCTCGCCCGCGCGCCGGGTGAGCAGGGTGACCTCGTCGGCCACCATGAAGCTGGAGTAGAAGCCCACACCGAACTGCCCGATGAGTTCTTCGGAGGCCGCCGCGTCCTGCGCCTCCTTGGCTTCCTTCATCTCCTTCAGGAACTTCGCCGTACCGGAATTCGCGATGGTTCCGATGAGGTCCACCACATCGTCGTGCGACATTCCGATGCCGTTGTCACGTACAGTCAGCGTGCGCTGTTCCTTGTCGACCTCAAGGTCGATATGGAGGTCCGACACGTCCTCCTGGAGTTCGCTACGGAGAACTTCCAGTCGCAATTTGTCCAGCGCGTCGGAGGCGTTGGAGACCAGCTCACGAAGAAATACATCCTTGTTCGAGTAGATCGAATGGATCATCATCTGGAGGAGCTGGCGTGCTTCCACCTGAAACTCGAACGTCTCGGTCGTCATATCCAAGGATTCCTTTCCTCGCTCATATCAGCAGCGTCAACGCGCGGAGCCGCCCTCCATCGTATCCAGCCGGCGTCCGCGCCGACCGGGGATCCCCGCAGGGCGTAAGAGAGCCGTCAAGCGCGCCACCGGGGCCGTATGGACACCGTCAACGGAAGCCGGAAGCCCCGAATGAGGGGGTTTCCTCAGGACGTCCGGTTTCCTCCGGGCGAGGGCGCCCGGTTTCTCCCGGACGCCCGTTCCCCTCAGGACACCTGTTCCTCCCGGGGCGCCCGTTCCCCTCCGTACCTCACCCGTACCGAACCTCATTCAGGAGCTCACGATGGCCGATCTGGCCTTCGTCGTCACCACGGTCGCGGTCTTCGCGCTGGTGGCCCTCGTCGCCAAGGGGGTGACGAAGCTGTGACCGCCGAGAACATCGTCGGCCTGGTCGTGGCCGTCGCCCTGCTGGGATATCTCGTCCTCGCCCTGCTGTTCCCGGAGAGGTTCTGAGCCCCGTCATGAGTGCTGTCCTCGCCAGTGCGCTCCAGTTGCTCGCGCTGATCGTGGCGCTGGGGCTCGCGTACCGTCCGCTCGGCGACCACATGGCCCGTGTGTACGCCCCGGCCCCCGCCGCCGGTTCCGGCTCCGTCCGTCATCTGCGGGTCGAGAAGTGGATCTACCGGGCCATCGGCGCCGACCCGGCCGTCGAGATGCGCTGGCCCGCCTATCTGCGCGGGGTCCTCGCCTTCTCCGCGGTGAGTGTCCTCTTCCTCTATCTGCTCCAGCGCGTCCAGGGCGGACTCCCCGGCTCGCTCGGCTTCTCCTCGATCGACCCGGACCAGGCGTTCAACACCGCCGCGTCGTTCGTCTCCAACACCAACTGGCAGTCGTACTACGGCGAGCAGTCCATGGGCCCGGTCGTCCAGACCGGCGGGCTCGCCGTGCAGAACTTCCTCTCCGCCGCCGTCGGCATGGCCGTCGCGGTGGCGCTCGTACGGGGCTTCACCCGCGCCCGTACCGGTGAACTGGGCAACTTCTGGGCCGACCTGGTGCGCGGCACCGTACGGATCCTGCTGCCCATCTCCGTCGTCGGCGCCGTCGTCCTCGTCGCCTGCGGGGCCATCCAGAACTTCGCCGGCATCCACGAGGTCGGGCAGTTCCTGGGCGGGCCGCAGCAGTGGAACGGCGGCGCGGTCGCCTCCCAGGAGGTGATCAAGGAGCTGGGCACCAACGGCGGCGGCTACTTCAACGCCAACTCCGCCCATCCCTTCGAGAACCCGAACGGCTTCTCCAACCTCTTCGAGATCTTCCTCATCCTGCTCATCCCCTTCGCGATGACCCGTACGTTCGGCAGGATGGCCGGCTCGGTCGCGCAGGGGTACGCGATCCTCGCCGCGATGGTGACGATCTGGCTCGGCTTCACCGCGCTGATGATGTGGACCGAGTTCCACCACGGCGCCCCGGCGTTCGACATCGCGGGCGGTGCGACGGAGGGCAAGGAGACCCGGTTCGGGGTCGGCGGCTCGTCGATCTTCGCGGTCGCCACCACGCTCACCTCGACCGGCGCGGTCAACGCCTTCCTCTCCTCCTTCACCGGATTCGGTGGCGGGATCGCGCTGCTGGGCATGCAGCTCGGCGAGATCGCGCCCGGCGGGGTCGGCTCCGGGCTGTACGGGGTGCTGATCATGGCCGTCATCGCGGTGTTCCTCGCCGGTCTGATGGTCGGACGGACACCCGAGTACCTGGGCAAGAAGATCGGCACCCGCGAGATCAAGTTCGCCGCCTGCTACATCCTCGTCACCCCGGCGCTGGTGCTCTGCTTCACGGCCGTCGCCCTGGCGCTGCCCACCCCGGTGCACTCGCTGACCAACTCGGGGCCGCACGGCTTCACCGAGATCCTCTACGCGTACACCTCGGCGGCCAACAACAACGGCTCGGCCTTCGCCGGGCTCAACGCCGACACCCAGTGGTTCAACACGAGCCTCGGGATCGTGATGCTGCTCGGCCGCTTCGTCCCCATGGTGTTCGTGCTCGCGCTCGCGGGCTCGCTGGCCGAACAGCGGCCCGTCCCCTCGACGGCGGGCACCCTACGGACCGACAAACCCCTGTTCACCGGCCTGCTCGTCGGCGCGATCCTGATCGTCACCGGGCTGACCTACTTCCCCGCGCTGGCGCTGGGGCCGCTGGCCGAGGGGCTGGCGTCATGACCGCTCGTACACGTAGGAAGAAGCACGAGGACGCGATGTCCACACCCGCCCCCACCTCCGCCCCCGGTCCGGACCGCGCGCCGCACAGCGACCTCTCCGGCGGATCCGCCGGCTCCACCGGCACCGCCGGACGGGTCGGCGTGGGGTTCTTCGACCCCCGGCAGTTGATCGGATCGCTCCCGGACGCGCTCAGGAAGCTCGACCCCCGGGTGATGATCGCGTCCCCGGTGATGTTCGTGGTCGAGGTCGGCTCGGTCCTCACCACCGTGCTGGCGATCCTCGACCCGGGCGCCTGGTTCGGCTGGGCGATCGCCGGCTGGCTCTGGCTGACCGTGGTCTTCGCCAATCTGGCCGAGGCGGTGGCCGAGGGCCGGGGCAAGGCGCAGGCCGACACCCTGCGCCGGGCCAAGACCGACACGGTCGCGCGCCGGCTCACCGGCCGGGGCCCCGGCGCGGGCGAGGAGCGCGTCCCGGGTACGGAGCTGCGCGTCGGTGACCTGGTGGTCTGCGAGGCGGGCGACATCATCCCCGGCGACGGCGATGTGACCGAGGGCGTCGCCTCCGTGGACGAGTCCGCGATCACCGGCGAGTCCGCCCCCGTCATCCGCGAGTCGGGCGGCGACCGCTCGGCCGTCACCGGCGGTACGAAGGTGCTCTCCGACCGGATCGTCGTCAAGATCACGACCCGGCCGGGCGAGACGTTCATCGACCGGATGATCGCCCTGGTCGAGGGCGCGGCCCGGCAGAAGACGCCCAACGAGATCGCGCTGAACATCCTGCTCGCGTCGCTCACGATCGTCTTCCTGCTGGCGGTGGTCACCCTCCAGCCGTTCGCCCGGTACGCCCACGCCGAGCAGTCGATGATCGTACTGGCGGCGCTGCTGGTCTGTCTGATCCCGACGACCATCGGCGCACTGCTCTCCGCGATCGGCATCGCCGGAATGGACCGGCTCGTCCAGCGCAACGTCCTGGCCATGTCGGGGCGCGCGGTCGAGGCCGCGGGCGACGTGTCGACGCTGCTGCTCGACAAGACCGGCACGATCACGCTCGGCAACCGGCAGGCCGCCGAACTGGTCCCCGTACGCGGCACGGACCCGGCCGAACTGGCCGACGCCGCCCAGCTCTCCTCCCTCGCCGACGAGACACCCGAGGGCCGCTCCGTCGTCGTACTCGCCAAGGAGCGGTACGGGCTGCGCGAACGCCACCAGGGCGAACTGGCCGGCGCCGAGTGGATCGCCTTCACGGCGCAGACCCGGATGTCGGGCGTCGACATCACGGAGGACGGCGCCGCGCGCAAGGTACGCAAGGGCGCGGCGGGTTCGGTGACCGCCTGGGTCACCGGACACGGCGGCCAGGTGTCGGCGGACACCCGCGCACTGACCGACGCGATCTCCCAGGCCGGCGGTACGCCGCTGCTGGTGGCCGTCGAGGACGGCGCGGGCGCCCGCGTCCTGGGCGTCATCCACCTCAAGGACGTCGTCAAGGACGGCATGCGCGAGCGGTTCGACGAGCTGCGCCGCATGGGCATCAGGACCGTCATGATCACCGGCGACAACCCGCTGACCGCGAAGGCGATCGCGGACGAGGCGGGCGTGGACGACTTCCTCGCCGAGGCCACGCCCGAGGACAAGATGGCCCTGATCAAACGGGAACAGGCGGGCGGCAAGCTCGTCGCGATGACCGGCGACGGCACGAACGACGCGCCCGCGCTCGCCCAGGCGGACGTCGGCGTGGCGATGAACACCGGCACCTCGGCCGCCAAGGAGGCCGGGAACATGGTGGACCTGGACTCCAACCCGACCAAGCTGATCGAGATCGTGGAGATCGGCAAGCAGCTCCTGATCACGCGGGGCGCGCTGACGACGTTCTCCATCGCCAACGACGTCGCCAAGTACTTCGCGATCATCCCGGCGATGTTCGCGGTCGTCCACCCGGGCCTGGACAAGCTCAACATCATGCGGCTGACCTCGCCCGAGTCCGCGATCCTCTCGGCGGTCGTCTTCAACGCGCTGATCATCATCGTGCTCGTACCGCTGGCCCTGCGGGGCGTACGGTACCGGCCGACCAGCGCGGACCGGATGCTCCGGCGCAACCTCGGGATCTACGGACTCGGCGGCCTGATCGCCCCGTTCATCGGCATCAAGATCATCGACCTGCTCATCTCCCTCATCCC
This sequence comes from Streptomyces sp. NPDC059142, assembly GCF_042755665.1. Taxonomy (NCBI): domain Bacteria; kingdom Bacillati; phylum Actinomycetota; class Actinomycetes; order Kitasatosporales; family Streptomycetaceae; genus Streptomyces; species Streptomyces sp. NPDC059142. Next base: position 12,677 of record NZ_JBHZDA010000078.1, on the reverse strand, counting down.
CGGAATCGGCTGACCGTCATGAACACCTCCGTACGCACCACCACGCGCCTGCTGTGGGCCGGGCTGCGCGCCCTGCTCGTCCTGACCGTGGTCTGCGGCGTCCTCTACCCGCTGGCCGTCACCGGCGTCGCCCAGGGCCTCTTCGCCCACCGGGCCAACGGCTCGGAGCTCACCTCCGGGGGCAAGGTGGTCGGCTCGGAACTCATCGGCCAGAGCTACCTCCTGCCGAAGCGGAACCCGTCCGACGCCACCGAACCGGCCCGCCCGGACCTGCGCTGGTTCCAGCCCCGCCCGTCCCGGGGCCTGTCCACGAACACCGTCAACACCCAGTACCGGCTGCTGCTCTCCGGCGCGACGAACCGGGCGGGCGACAGCGAGGAGCTGATCCGCTGGGTGACGGAGGCCAAGGCCGAGGTCATCCGGGACAACTCCGTCCCGGGCCACCCGATCCCGCCCTCGGCCGTCCCCCCGGACGCGGTCACCTCCTCGGGCTCGGGCCTCGACCCGGACATCTCCCCGGCGTACGCCCGACTCCAGGTCAACCGCGTGGCGGCCCGCAACCACCTCCCGGCGGAACGCGTACGGGCCCTGGTCGACGCCCATACGGAGGGCCGCACCCTGGGCTTCATCGGCGAGCCCCGCGTCAACGTCCTGCGCCTCAACGTGGCGCTGCGGGCCCTGACGCAGGAGGGAACCGGGAAACCGTAACCGCTCAAGGACGGGTCCCAGACCGGCTTCCGCCGAGTCACGCCGCATCCCCGCGCAGGTGGTGCGCGCCGTGGACATCGTGAACTCCGCGGTACGACCGGCTCCGGCGGCGGTGCTCGCGCTGCGCAGAACCCGTACTTATGATCGGTCAGCCGCTGTCGGTCGCCGCCCAGGTGGGGCGCGTGGCCGGCGGGGCGGCTTTGCGACCAGGGAAAACGGGGGATTCGACGATGTCGTTCGAAGAAGAGTGGGCCGCGGAGAGGGCGGCCGTCACGATGAGACTGAACCAGGCGGGCGGCACGGGCGGTTCGACGCCGGCGCCGCGCTCACGGAGGTGAACAAGACCTGGGAGACCCAGGTGAAGACCCTTCTCCAGGCATGTGCGCACATCTCCAACCACCTCGACTACACGAAGAAGTCCAACAAGGCCCATGACGAATGGATCGACGCGCAGCTCCGCGTGATCGGACCCGTCGCGCCGGGCGGCGAGGGCGCCGTGTCCGCATCCAAGATCAGTCAGTTCTTCCGGTAAGGAGCCGCGGACATGCCCACCTCATCCCTGTCGCGGGCGATGCCATCCAGCGGGGGATCGACGTCGGCACGGCCGCCTACATGAACGATCTCAACGCGAACATCGATGCCGAGACCCGCAACAACATGATCAACCACTACGACAGCGGTGAGAAACAGATGTACGCCATGCTGAGCCAGGCGGCGAAGGAACAGGGTCTCACCACGTCGGAGCTGGACGCGAGCCCCGGGGAGTACGAGGACGGCATCCAGCCGACCGCCCAGCAGTGGTACCAGAACGGCATCAAGGACGCCGACATGAAGATGGGCGAGCGGTAACCGATGAACAAGAAGTACCTGGTGCTGCCTGCCGTGCTCGTGGTCGCGGCGGCAGTCGTCGCCGCTGTCGAGCTGTGGCCCAGCCCGCTGAAGGAATTGCGCGCGCAGAACCTGTGCCTCGGCATGCTCACGGAGAAGACGGCCGGTCTGCTGTACGACGGCCAGGGCGGCCGGCTCACCGTCGATGAGCACGAGAGCGGAGAACGCGGCGCGGACCCTGTCTTCTCCACCATCTGCTTCGTCAACCGGGCCCCGGAGGGGGGCGCGGCGGACCGACCCCAGTACACCGTCGATGCCCGCCCCACCAACACCCTGAACACCCCCGTAAAAGGGGCCACTCGGCTTGCCGAAGGCCGTTCGGGGTGGGTGGGCCCCCGGCAGAGCGAGGTCCAGCTCCCCGCCGGGTGTCCGCAGGGGATGAAGGCGGACGCCGAGTACGTCACCGTCACGCTGAAGGTCGCGCCCGGCGTCGTCGTGGCGGAGAACTGGGACGACGCGGCCCTCGCCAGGGCCTCCCGCACCGTGGTCCTGGAGGCCGCCGACAACCTGGCCGAGCAGTACGACTGCGGCGCATGACCCTGTTCCCCAGGGGCTGGGGCCGGACGCGTCCGACGTGACGCCGCGGGCTCTCCGAGAGGCGAGTCGTTGACGCCGGTACCCGGGACGGGCTCCACCACGGCCCGCTCCCGGGGTACGTCGAGATTGGGGGGCCGGGGGGTGAGGGCGC
>NZ_JBHZDA010000078.1:0-10383 GCF_042755665.1 Streptomyces sp. NPDC059142 | reverse complement strand
CGGGCGTGGCGGCCGGCCCGCGGGCCGCGCCCCCCCCGCCCCGCCCGCGGGGCAGCGCCGGGCGCGCGCCGGGGGGTCTCCCGCCCCCCGCCCCCCCCATTCGCGGTAGTGCCGGAAGAGCAGGGGCACGCCCCGGGCGACGGAGAGGTCCGTACTGTCCATCGCCCGGGGCGCGCCCATGCGGCTGGGTGGAGTTCCCGGAGTTCCCGCACTCCCCGACCCCACCGCGCGCCCTCCGGTCGGTGCATGGGCGGTACCTCCGTCGCTCGTCTAGAGCGGATACGTGTCCTCCCGGCCCGCGACGGCCATGTAGGCGCGGCCGTCGGCGTCGGCGCCGATGCGGAAGCAGTTGTTGCCTTCCCCGCAGAACGGTTCTTCCCATACGTAACCCACGCGGTGCGCCACCCGGAGTTCGACTTCGAGGCGGGAGAGCGCGGGCAGTACCGCCGCGAAGACGCTGCGGGCGTACTCCTCGGTCCGGAGCAGGCCGGGCACGTGGGCGGTCTGCGTCGTCCGAATGGCTACCGCGTGCCACTCCGGTTCCGCGATGTCCAGCAACCCCGGCGACAGCCTGCCCCGGTACCGGTCCCACCAGTACAGCCCCGAGGATGTGGTGAGTTCGAGCATCGCGGACACCTACTCCTCGTCCGTGCACCCACAGTGGGGCGCCGGCGTCCGGAGCCGGTCCGTACTGATGTGGCGGATTCCCGATTCGACGACGCTCAGTGTGCCGGGTGTCACTCTGTAGATCCATCGGGGCGCCAAATGTCACTGATGGGTGGCATTTGGCCCCCTGATGCCTTACCTTCAGTCACGCACTCCTCACGGAAAGCGAAGCGGAAGTGCCCCGTGTGAGCCCGCCTGCCTGCCTCCTGTCACCACAACCAGCGCATCAGCGAGCGGAGTTGTCATGCCCGAGAGCGAAACCACAGCCGCCACCGACACCGCGACCGCCATCGGCGCCGTCCCCGGCGTACCCGAGTGTCCGCCGCCGGTGCCCGGCCTCGGGGAGCCGTCGCCCGGGAGTCTGGCGTACAGCCTCACCCTCCCCGCCGGACCCGCCAGTCCCTCGGTCGCGCAGGAGATCGCCGAACTCGTCCTCGACGTGCACGAGGTGGAGCGCCTGATCGATCCGGCGCTGGAGGTCGTGCGGGAACTGGTCACGTACGCCTGCCGGTTCTCCGGGGAGGGCGCGGACGTCCATCTCGCCCTGCGGCAAAGGGAGGACACCCTGCGCGTCACCGTGTACGACACCCACGCGGCCCACCCGCAGCCCCGCCTCGCCGCCCTCTGCGCCGAGCGGCGCCGCTCCGCGCTCACGCGCACCCCCGTCGTGGTGTCGGCACACCGGGGCGCCTGGGGTTTCCGCGCCGCCGAGTGCCCGGGGGCCGGTACGTGGACCTGGGCGACCCTGGTGGACACGGACCGGAGCCGGGCCGCCTGACGGGACCGCCTGACGGGCCGCCTGACGGGACGTCGCGGAGCGTCAGGCGGCTCGCCGCCGGCGCCGGTACAGGATCGCCAGGATCACGACCGCCACGCCCGCGCCCGTTGCCCACAGCGCGGGGTTCCGGTACGGCGGGGCGGGGGACGCGTCGAGGGGGATGGCGGCGGTGTCGTTGCCGGGGGTGCGGTCGTAGGGGTTGTGCGTGCGGATCGTGCCCCGCGCGCCCGGGACCTGACGGTCGATACGGATGTGGAAGTCGATCGCGGTCACGCCCTCCCCGCGCCGCGCGTCGTAGAAGCTGTCGGAACCGATGTCGCAGACGAACGCCCCGCCCGGTCTCTCCGGCCGCGCGCACGCCCACGAACTGTCCGAGCCCTCGAAGACGTACGGGACGGAGGTGACGGTGGTCCCCTCCGGCGGGACGACCTCGAAGCCGCCCATCGTCCCGGGATCGCCCGGCCTGCCGGGCCCGTGGGCGCGGACCCCGAGCCGTACCCTCACCGTGTCGCCCACCCGGCCCCGTACGGTCGCCGTCACCGGTTCGTAGTCGGCCTGCACGGTGGTCCCGACATGGATCTCGCCGCTGTCGCCCGTGAGGTCCCGGGCAGCGGCCGTCCTGATCAGCGTCAGCGGGGCGTCCGTACCGCGCACCGTCAGGCCCTCGGGCTTCTCGGGTTCGGACGACCAGGAGTACGAGAGCGTGCCTGCCAGTTCGCCGGGGGAGGCCGTGTAACCGATCGGGGAGCTGACGCGGTACGCGGTCCTGGCCGCGGCCCGGCTGGGGAACGCGCACCACGCCGAGGTGGCGGCGGTGTCGAAGAGGCAGTTGGCGGGGCGCGAGGTCAGCAGCAGACCGTCCCGCGCGGTGAGGTGCAGGGCGACGCCGCGCTCGGTGGTGAACCGGCTGCGGTTGGCGAACCTCGGGGTCAGCGGTACGGACCTGCCCGGGACGACCCCCTCGACCGGCTTCTCCTCCCCGGGCGCGTGCAGGAGGGGACCACCCACGGTCATCCGGGTCGTGCCGGTGACCGGGGCCGCGTTGTCGGCCGTGGCGATGTACGTCACCGTCCCGCTGTCGCCCGGCCGTACGCCGTCCACACCGCGCAGGGTGAAGGGCGCGTTGGCCTCCCCGTCGCCGTTCTGGACGTCGCCGTACACGCAGGTGAAGACCGGGCCTGCGCCGGAGCAGTTCCCGTAACCGCCCTTCTCCGCCCGCGCGACCCCCGCCAGCCCCGACGTGTCCACGACGACCCTGACGCCGCGCGCCGGGCCGCCGTCGCCCGGCTCGACGGCGACGGGCACGACGAAGTCGCTGTTCTCGGCCTCGGCGCCCTCGTCGGCGTGGTACATGCGGAAGGCCGCGGGGGCTTCGAGCCGGAGCGCGACCCTGCGGGAGGCATCGGCCGCCGCGGGTGGCGAGGTCGTGGCGAGGACGGTGAGGAGACCCGCCAGGACGGCGGCCGCGCGTCGGGCGATCCGCGTCCTTACCCGCATCCGTACGCGTACCGGTACCCGTATCCGTATCCGTATCCGTACCCGTATCCGTGTCCGTGTTCCTGTCCGTCGGAGCATGCGGGCACTATGCCAGCGGACGTCGCGTGCCGGTCCGGGCACGCCCGCGCACCGGTGTGCTCCGGCCTCTTCATCCGGCCACGGCCGGTGATTACCGATGGAACCAGCGGCGGACCGGCTCCTATGCTCGGCCGATGACCACACGGGAGAGCACACACGGGGACAGCGCACATGGGGACCGAGCACAGGGCGACCGCGCACAGGGTGGAGCCGCACATGGGGACGTCGCACATGGGGACGCCGCACACGGACCGCGCGAGGGCATGCTGGCGGGCCGGGTCGCGATGATCACGGGGGCGTCCAGCGGGATAGGCGCGGCAGCCGCGAAGCTCTTCGCGCGGGAGGGGGCCGCGGTCGTCCTGACCGCGCGCCGCGCCGACCGGCTCCAGGCCCTCGCGCAGGAGATCACCGCCGAGGGCGGGCGCGCCCTGGCCGTCCCCGGCGACGTCAGCGACTCCGGCGATGTCCGGCGTACGGTCGACGCGGCCGTGGAACGGTTCGGCCGCCTCGACTGCGCCTTCAACAACGCCGGTTACGCCACCCTCGAATCCTGTCTGCACGAGACGGACGACGAGGTGTACGAGCGGACGATGGACATCAACGTGCGAGGCGTGTGGAACTGCATGAAGTACCAACTGCCGGTGATGCTGGCCTCCGGACGGGGCGGATCCATCGTCAACACCAGCAGTACGGCGGGCCGTTACGCCACCGGCGCCTCCGTGCCGTACGTCGCCTCCAAACACGCCGTCCTCGGCATCACCCGCGCCGCCGCGTCCGAGTACGGGGAGCAGGGCATCCGCGTCAACGCGCTCGTCGTCGGCACCACGCGCAGCGAGATGATCGACGAGGCGGTGCGCCGGGTCCCCGGGCTGGGACAGGCGTTCATCGCCCCGCAGATCCAGAAGCGCATGGCCGCGCCCGTGGAGATCGCGGAGGCGGCCGTCTGGCTGTGCAGCGACCGGTCCTCGTTCGTCACGGGCGTCGCGATGCCGGTCGACGGGGGCATCTCCGCACAGGCGAAGGCGGGCTGACCCGCACGGGTACGGCCGAGCGGCCCTCACCCATCGCGTATGCGAGCTGGTATGCGGTCATTGACTGGCACCTGCGGTGCGCTCACCCTGATGTGGGTAGTACCTGCGGAAGCCGTCGATCGTCGCATGAGGCTGGGGTGAGGGCTGTGGGCGTACTGGTGGTGCAGCACGTACGAGGCGAGGGTCCGTACGCGATCGGCGAGGCGCTGGCGGCGGCCGGGCTGGCGATGCGGCTCTGCCGGGTGTGGGCCGGGGACCCGCTGCCGGAGAGCCTGGCCGGCGTCGAGGCGCTGGTGGTCATGGGCGGCCCCGCGGCGGCGTACCGCGACGACGGCTTCCCCACCCGCCGCGCCGAACTGGCCCTTTTGCGGGAGGCGTTGGCCGCCGAAGTGCCGGTGCTCGGGATCTGTCTGGGCGCGCAACTGCTGGCGGTCGCCGCCGGCGGCACGGCCCACCCGGGCTCCGGGACGCAGGTGGGGTGGGGCGAGGTCCGTACGAGTCCGGCCGCGGCCCGCGACCCGCTGCTCGCGGGGGTGCCCGAGCGGCTGCGGGTGCTGCACTGGCACAGCGACACCATGAGGCTCCCTGACAGGGCGGTGCCGCTGGCCTCCTGCGCGCGCTATCCGGTGCAGGCGTTCCGGGTGGGCGGTGCCGCGTGGGGGCTCCAGTTCCATCTGGAGGTCGACCGGGCCGGAGTGGACGCGTTCGCGGCGGCGTTCCCGGCGGAGGCGGCCACCGCGCCCGGTCTGCGGGAGGCCGCGCCGGAGGAACTGGCCGAGCTGGCCCCGTACCGGGACCTGGTGTGCGGACGGTTCGCGGCGCTGGTGGCCGCGCGGGCCGGGCACACCGCGACCCGTACGTTCTTCACCCCGAGGGCCGACTCCTGGGAGGCGCGGTTCGCCGCCGACGGGCCGCGGTACGCGCACGCCGTCACCCGCCTGGGGCTGCGCCCCGGCCAGACCGCGCTCGACCTGGGCTGCGGCACCGGGCGCGCCCTGCCCGCGCTGCGCGCCGAGGTGGGGGAGAAGGGGGCGGTCCTGGGCGTGGACGTCACCTCGGCGATGCTGCTGGCGGCGGCCAGGGAAGGGCGCGGCGGGCCGGCGGGGCTGCTGCTCGCCGACTGCCTGCGGCTGCCGCTGCCGCCGGGCGCGGTGGACGGGATCTTCACCGCGGGGCTCCTCGACCACCTCCCCGACCCGGCCGCCGCCCTGCGCGAATGGGCCCGGGTCACCGCGCCGGGCGGCGCCCTGCTCCTCTTCCACCCCTCGGGCCGCGTCGAACGCGCCGCCCGCCACGGCCGCCCGCTGAGCCCCGACGACCCGCTGGGCGAGCCGAACCTGCGGCCGCTGCTGACCGGCGGCGGCTGGCGGCTGGACGCCTACGAGGACGCGACCCCGTACTTCCTGGCCCGCGCGGTCCGCACCGGCTGAACGATGATGCGGCGGCTGAGCGACGCACCGGCTGTCCGAGGCTGCGGCCGAGCGACGCGGCGGCCGAACGACGCGACGGCTGAACGACACTGCGGCGCTCAAGGGCTCAGCGTCGCAGCCCGAGGGCCTCCCGCCCCGCGTAGCGCGCCTGGTCCCCCAACTCCTCCTCGATACGGATGAGCTGGTTGTACTTGGCCGTACGGTCCGACCGTGAGAGCGACCCGGTCTTGATCTGGCCGCAGCCGGTGGCCACGGCGAGGTCGGCGATCGTGGTGTCCTCGGTCTCGCCGGAGCGGTGCGACATGACGACGGTGTAGCCGGCGCGGTGGGCGGTGGCGACGGTGGCCAGGGTCTCGGTGAGAGTGCCGATCTGGTTGACCTTCACCAGGATCGAGTTGGCCACGCCGTCACGGATCCCCTCGCGCAGCAGCGTCTCGTTGGTGCAGAAGACATCGTCGCCGGTGAGCTGGCAGCGGCCCCCGAGCCGGTCCGTGAGCAGCCGCCACCCCTCACGGTCGTCCTCGGCCATCGGGTCCTCGATCGACGCGACGGGGTAGCGGTCGACGAGGGAGACGAGGTGGTCGGCGTGTTCGGCCGGGGTACGGCGCACGCCCTCGCCGGTGTAGTCGTAGACGCCCTCGCGGAAGAACTCGGACGTCGCCGGGTCCATGACGACCGTGATGTCCGTGCCCGGCTTGTATCCGGTGCGCTCGACGGCCCGTACGACGAAGTCCAGCGCCTCCTCGGCGGTCCGCAGCTCCGGTGCGAACCCGCCCTCGTCGCCCACCCCGGTGCTGTGGCCCGCGGTGACGAGGTCGCGGCGCAGGGTGTGGAAGACCTCCGAGCCGATCCGCACGGCCTCGGTGAAGCCGGCCGCGCCGATCGGCGCGATCATGAACTCCTGGAAGTCCAGCGGATTGTCCGCGTGCGCACCGCCGTTGATGATGTTCATCATCGGTACGGGGAGCAGCCGGGCGTCCACCCCGCCGACGTACCGGTAGAGGGGCAGCCGGTGGGCGCGCGCGGCGGCCTTGGCGGTCGCGAGGGACACGCCCAGGATCGCGTTCGCGCCGAGTCTCGCCTTGTCCGGGGTGCCGTCCAGCGCGATCAGCGCGGCGTCCACCGCGGCCTGGTCCTCGGCTTCGAGGCCCACGACGGTGTCCGCGATGGAGTCGTTGACGGCGTCGACCGCCCGCCGCACCCCCTTCCCGTGGAAACGCGCCGGGTCCCCGTCGCGCAGCTCCACGGCCTCGCGGGCGCCGGTGGAGGCCCCGGACGGCACGGCCGCGCGGCCGGTCGAGCCGTCCGCCAGCTCGACGTCGACCTCGACGGTGGGGTTGCCGCGGCTGTCGATGATCTCGCGTGCCGTGATGCGGGTGATGGCGGTCATGTTGCTGCTCCTCACGTTCGGTCCCTCGGGGAGGGGGTAGGACAGCTAGTAAGTTCCTGAATGAAACAAAGTGAGTTCCGAAAGGGAACGTACTATGGCGGCATGAGGATGCACAACGCCGACGAGCACTGCGGGATCGCCCAGGCCGCCGTCGTCACCGGCGACTGGTGGAACGTCCTGGTCCTGCGCGAGATCGCGCGCGGCCGTGTACGGTTCGACGCCCTCGCCGCCGAACTCGGCCTCTCCCGCAAGGTCCTCACCGAACGCCTCGGCCGGCTCGTCGCCTCCGGGGTGCTGCGCCGCAGCCTCTACCAGCGCCGGCCGGCCCGTTACGAGTACCTGCTCACCGACTCCGGACTCGCCCTGCTCCCCCTGCTCGTGGCCATGCAGGAGTGGGGCGACCGCTGGATGCTCGGTGACGGCACCGCCACCGCGACGGCGACGGAGGGCGGGGCGGAGCACGCCCGCGTCCACGCGCTCACCGGGACGCGGTTGCCCGCCGCCCTCGAACTGCCGGCCGGGGACGGCACCGACCACCCCGTCGTCGCACCGGACGCCACGGCGACCGTCCTGTTCACGTACCCCGGCGCGGACCCGGACACGAGCGATGTCCCGGTCCCCGGCGCCCCTGAACCCGCCTTGGAGCAGGTGCTGTTCCAAGGAGCCTGGCCCGAATTCCGCCACCCGGAAGTGGTGGTGAACGCCATCACCACCCAACTCCCGGAAGAACCAGCCGCCTTCGCCACCGCCCAGGCGATTCCGTATCCCCTCCTCTCCGACGCCCGGTACCGCCTCACCACGGCCCTGCGCCTGCCCACCTTCCGCGCCGGGGGCCGGCTGCACCTCAAACGGCTGGTCCTCGTCGTCGACTCCGAACGCACGGTGCGGCACACGCTCTTCCCCGTCGACGACCTGCCGCGGGCGGTGGGGGACGCCCTGCGCCTCGCCGCGACCGCGACGTGACGCGGCCGACCGCGACGCGCCATGATGGCCCGGGGACACGACGGCGGACGGGGCGGGAATGGGCGCGTCACGGGCGGCCACCTGGGGGCTGCTGGCGGCCTTCGTGGTGCACGACCTGGAGGAGTTGGCCACGATGCCGGGCTGGGCCGACGCCCAGGTGGACCGGTGGCGCGAGGCCCACCCCCAGGTCCCCGAACGGGTCTGGTCCACACTGCGGGTGACCCCCGGGCACACGGCCACGGCGATCGGTCTGATGGGCCTGCTGGTCGGCGCGGCGGCGGCCGACGGAGCCAGAACCGGCGGCCGGTCACCCTACTTCCAGACCGTACTGGCCGGATTCGGCCTCCACGCGGCCACCCACCTGGCACAGAGCGCCGCCCTGCGCGGCTACACCCCGGGCGTGGTCACGGCCCCGCTGGTGGTGGCCCCGTTCTCACTCTGGGCCTGGCGCGAACTGCGCCGCGCCGGCGTCCTCGGTGAGCTCGACACCCGAAGGGCACTGACGAGCGCCGCCCTCTTCCCGGCGGCCATCCTCGGCGTCCACGCGACGGCGTACGCCACCGGACGCCTGCTCCACCGAACCCCCTGAAAGCCACCCGCCGCGCACCACCCCGGTCGGGACCACCCTCGCGTGCGCGGACGGCCCCCAACACGACAGGGCCGGTCTCCCGTAAAGGAGACCGGCCCTGACCTGGTCTTTCCGGCTGTCGGGGTGGCGGGATTTGAACCCACGACCTCTTCGTCCCGAACGAAGCGCGCTGCCAAGCTGCGCTACACCCCGATGTCGCTGTTGTCCTGGCGACATCGATTACTTTAGCCCACCGCTGGCCGGAGACGAAATCCGGTTTCGGCGGGCCCGGGGCGTCCCGCAGGGGCCGGGCCCGGGGCGGCTGCCCCTGCCCCGGCCCGTCAGGCCTGCCTGGCTGTCAGGGTCAGCAGGGTCGCCTCCGGGGGGCAGGCGAAGCGGAGTGGGGTGTAGCGGTTGGTGCCGCAGCCCGCTGATACGTGGAGGTACGCCGTGTGCTCCGGCGTGCGGTGGGTGGAGAGGCCCTTGACGCGGTCCGTGTCGAGGTCGCAGTTGGTGACCAGCGCGCCGTAGAAGGGGATGCAGAGCTGGCCGCCGTGCGTGTGGCCCGCCAGGATCAGGGGGTAGCCGTCGGCCGTGAAGGCGTCCAGGGAGCGCAGGTAGGGGGCGTGGACCACGCCGATCGAGAGGTCCGCGTCCTGGGCGGGGCCGCCGGCGACCCGTGCGTACCTGTCCCGCTTGATGTGCGGGTCGTCGACGCCGGTGAAGGCGATCTCGTGGCCGTCGATCTTCAGTCGGCCGCGGGCGTTGTTCAGGCCCACCCAGCCCGCCTCGTCGAAGGCGTCGCGCAGCGGCTCCCACGGGTTGTGCACCGCGTGGACGGCCGGGGCGTTGCCGTTCAGGCCATGGCGGCCCTGGGCCTTCTCGAAGAGGTAGCGGGCCGGGTTGCGGAGCTTCGGGCCGTAGTAGTCGTTCGAGCCGAAGACGTAGACGCCGGGGAACTCCATCAGCGGGCCCAGCGCGTCCAGGACCTCCGGCACGCCCTCCGGGTCGGAGAGGTTGTCGCCGGTGTTGACGACGAAGTCGGGGCGCAGCCCGGCCAGCGACTGGAGCCAGCGCTGCTTCTTGCGCTGGCCGCTCACCATGTGGATGTCGGAGACCTGGAGGACCCGGAGGTCGCGCATACCGGGCGGCAGTACCGGTACGGAGATCCTCCGCAGCCGGAACGAGCGGGCTTCGAAACCGGCGGCGTAGGCGAGGCCGGCGGCCCCGACTGCCGCGATACCGGCGGTGACTTTGAGGGAAACCCCGTAGCGTGCGCGCATGCGCCCATGGTCGCAGACGCGCCGGGTGCGGGAGATCCACGGGGCGGCCGTCCGGGTCTCCGCGGGACGGTTGTCCACAGGCGGGGATATCCGTGGGCGGAGACCGCGGCCCACCTGCCACACTTGGCCCCATGACCAGCCTTAAGTCCAGACTGAAGGAAGACCTCACCGACGCCATCAGGGCGCGGGACGAGCTTCGCTCGGCCACGCTCCGGCTCACCCTCACCGCGATCACCAAGGAGGAGGTCTCGGGCACGTCGGCGCGCGAGCTCTCCGACGACGACGTGCTGAAGGTGATCGCCAAGGAGGCGAAGAAGCGCCGCGAGGCCGCCGAGGCGTTCGCCCAGGGCGGCCGTGACGAGCAGGCCGCGCGCGAGAAGGCCGAGGGCGCGCTCCTCGACACGTACCTGCCGAAGCAGCTCACCGACGAGGAGCTGGCGGGGATCGTGGCCCAGGCCGTCGCGGAGGCGAAGGCCGCGGGCGCCGAGGGGCCGCGGGCGATGGGCGCGGTCATGAAGATCGTGAACCCGAAGGTGGCGGGTCTCGCCGACGGTGGCCGGGTGGCGGCCCTGGTGAAGAGCGCTCTCGCCGGCCAGGGCTGAGCGCCCTCCCGGAGGAGCGCCCGGGGAGCCGCCGGTGCGGCGGTTCCGGACGCACCGGAGGGCTGTCTCTTTTAAACAACTGACCCTCACTGCCGGC
>NZ_JBHZDA010000077.1:19402-34648 GCF_042755665.1 Streptomyces sp. NPDC059142 | reverse complement strand
TCGCGTGGTCGCTGCGGGGGCGTGGGGCTCCTCGACAACTTAATTATCCTAGCCTCCGCGGCCGCGCCCGCGCGGCCCCCCACCCGGCCCCCCCCCCCCCAACGGCGATCCCGAACGGCACGACGCCCCGGCGACCGGACGGCACGGCGCCCCGGCGACCCACCACGCGACCGCGTACCAGGCAGGGGGATGGATGATCCTGACGGTCACCCTCAACGCCGCGCTGGACATCACGTACCGCACACCCGCGCTCGTCCCGCACACCACCCACCGCGTCAGCGAGGTCGTCGAACGCCCCGGCGGCAAGGGCGTGAACGTCGCACGGGTGCTGTCCGCGCTGGGGCACCGGACCGTGGTGACCGGGTTCGCGGGCGGCCGGACCGGCGACGTACTACGGGAGCTGCTCGGCGGCAGCGGCCGGCCCGCCGCCCGGAGCGGCACCTCCCGCGCCGCCGGTCCGGTCGACGCGCTGCTGCCGATCGCAGGGGCCACCCGGCGCACCATCACCATCGTGGACGCCTCGACCGGCGACACCACCCAGCTCAACGAGCCGGGCCCGGTCGTCTCCGCCGCCGAGTGGACCGGCTTCCTCTCCCACTACGACCGGCTGCTGCGCACCGGCGCCGAGGCCGTGGCGCTCTGCGGCAGCCTGCCGCCCGGCATCCACGTCGGCGCGTACGCCGAGCTGATCCGCCGCGCACGCGCCGCCGGGGTCCCCGTACTCCTCGACACCAGCGGCGAACCGCTGCGCCGGGGCGTCGCCGCCCGCCCCGACCTCGTCAAGCCGAACGCCGACGAACTCGCCCGCCTCACCGGGTCCCGCGAACCGGAACGCGCCACCCAGGACGCCCGGCGGCGCGGCGCGCACGCGGTGGTCGCCTCGCTCGGCCCGGACGGGCTTCTCGCGGTCACCCCGGACGGCGTCTGGCGCGCGGCGCCGCCGGAGTCCGTACGGGGCAATCCGACGGGCGCGGGCGACTCGGCGGTGGCCGGGCTGCTCTCGGGGCTCGTCGAGCGCCTGCCGTGGCCCGCCAGGCTCTCCCGGGCGGTCGCGCTGTCGACGGCGACGGTGCTGGCCCCGGCGGCGGGCGAGTTCGACGCCCGGGGGTACGAGGAGCTGCTGCCGCGCGTCACGGTGACGGGGACCGGCCGGCGCGCACCCGAATGAGCCGGAATCGGAGCCGGAGCCGGGACCCGAACCGGAACCGGCGCCCCGTCAGGAACCGGCGTCCGGTGGGAAACCGGAGCCCGAACGAGAACAGAGGACCACATGCCACTCGTCACCACCGCTGAACTCGTCTCGGCCGCCGCCGCCCGGGGCCATGGCGTCGCCGCCTTCAACGTGATCACCCTGGAGCACGCGGAGGCGATCGCGGAGGGCGCCGAGCGCGCCGGGGCCCCGGCGATCCTTCAGATATCGGAGAACGCGGTGCGCTTCCACGGCGGCCGGCTCACCGCCGTGGCCGCCGCCACCGCCGCCGTGGCCCGCGCCGCCGCCGTACCGCTCGCGCTCCACCTCGACCACGTCGAATCCGCCGAACTGCTGCGCGCCGCACCCGCCGAGGGGTTCAGCTCGGTGATGTTCGACGCGTCGAAGCTGCCGTACGCGGAGAACCTGAAGGCGACCGCCGAGGCGGTGCGGTGGGGCCATGACCACGGTGTCTGGATCGAGGCGGAGCTGGGCGCGGTGGGCGGCAAGGAGGGCGACGGCGGCCCCGGGGGCGACGGCGGCCCCGCGCTGGACGCGCACGCGCCCGGGGTACGGACGGACCCGGCCGAGGCGGCGGTCTTCGTCGCCGAGACGGGTGTCGACGCGCTGGCCGTCGCCGTCGGCTCGTCCCACGCGATGACCCGGCGCACGGCCGTCCTCGACCACACGCTGGTCGCCGCGCTGCGCGAGGCCGTCCCCGTACCGCTGGTCCTGCACGGCTCCTCGGGCGTCCCGGACGAGGAGATCCGCCGGGCGGTCGCCGCGGGCATGGTCAAGGTCAACGTCGGCACGGCGCTCAACACGGCCTTCACGGAGGCGGTACGGGCCCATCTGGCCGCGCGTCCTGAGACGGTCGACCCCCGGAAATACCTCGTCCCGGCTCGCGAGGCGATGGCCGGGACGGTGGCGGGGTTCCTCCGGGTCGTCGGCGCCCCGGAGGCTCCGGGGACGTGACGGTCAACCCTTCGGGGGCGTGACCTCCAGCCAGTCGAGGATGGCGTCGCACTGGTTGCCGTCCTCGCAGGAGATCTTGAGGGTGTTCTTGCCCGCCTGGAGCTCGACCGGCGCCCAGGTGGTCTGCCAGTTCTTCGACAGGTCCGGGTCGTCGGAGTGGATGAAGTTCTTCAGGCCGAGAGGGGAGTTGTTCGCCTTGCCGTTGACGGTCAGTGTGGCGTTCGCGTCCTTGGCGGGGATGGCGTAGCGCACGGACAGCGCGTAGCTGCCGGCTTCCTTGATGTCGGCGGTCCAGGTCACGGAGGCGCCGACGGCGTTGAAGCCGGTCACGTACGAGCCGTTGGTGCCCTCGGCCCCGTCGATGTCCGTGGCGAGCGCCGCGGGCGATCCCAGCTTGAGGGTGGCCGCGTCCTGCTTGGGCAGTTCGATGCCGTCCGCGGACGTGTCGCCGCCGTTGTCCTCGTCCTTGCCGGAGGCGGACGGGCTCGGGTCCGTCGACTGTCCGACGGACGATCCCGGGTCCGACGGCTGCGCGTCGTTCCCGTCCTTGTCGTTGCCGCTGGAGAGCAGCGCCGCTGTGATGCCGATCACCACGACCGCGACCACGGCGATCGCGCCGATCAGCAGGCCCCGGGTGTTCGGGCCCCGGCCGCCGCCGCGCCCGCCACCGTGCCCGCCGCCGTGCTGGGCGGGGACCGTGGCGGTGGTGGAGCCGTACTGCTGCGGGGGCGCCTGCTGGCTGTGCGGAGCCTGCCCGTACGACTGCTGCTGGCCGTAGGCCGCCTGCTGCGGCGGCACCGCCTGCTGCCCGTACTGGCGTTCGCCGACCGTCCTGACCTGGTTGTACGACGTCCTGGGGACGCCCGGCTGCGTGGCCGGACCCGGGTAGCCGTAACCGCCCTGGCGCCGCTGACCGGCGCCCGCCGCTGCCTGTCCGTCTTCGTACAGGTAGCCGAACGGGTCGTCGTCCTCGGGCTTGTTCGCGCCGTTGTTCCCGGCCGTCATCGGTGGTCACTCCTTACCATCTCGCCAGCGTCGCCGACCGGCCGAGCCTACCTCGTGCGGGCAAGACTACGGACGGGTCTTGACGGGTGACTGCCAGTCTGTGGCCCTTGGGTGAACAACCGATCGCGGACATGTCCCAGCCCTGTCCCGAACGGCCGCGCCTCGCGGCCCCAGGGGTGCCGCCCTGCTCCCCGTGTACCCCGGGGAGCGCGTCCGCCACCTGTCCCGGTCCCTCTCCCCGGCCGTCGCCCCGCTACCCCGCCCGCCGCTGCACCTGCTTGCGGGAGCGCTTCTCGACGTACATCCGCTGGTCGGCGGATTGCAGGACCTCTTCGACGGACATGCCGCAGCTCGCCCAGCTGATGCCGAAGCTGGCGCCGACCCGGACGGCCCTGCCGTCGACCCTGATCGGCGGGATGATCGCGTTCCGCAGCCGTACGGCGAGGTCGGCGGCGTCCGCCGAGCCGAGGCCGTCGGCGAGCACGACGAACTCGTCGCCGCCGAGCCGGGCCACGGTGTCGCCGTCGCGTACGCCGGTGGTGAGCCGGCGCGCGACCTCGATCAGGACCTCGTCACCGGTGTTGTGGCCGAAGCGGTCGTTGATGGACTTGAACCCGTCGAGGTCGCAGAAGAGGACCGCGAGCCCCTTCGTGCCGTCGTCGGCGTCGCCCTCGGTGGGCGCGACCAGGTGGACGTGGTGGTCGAAGGGGCCGACGCCGGGCACCGGGCCCCCGTCGCTCACGCCGCCGCGCAGGCCCCCGTACTCCTCGTAGCCGTCGTGGCCGGGGTAGGCGTCGCCGGGGCCGCCCGGGTAGGGGCTGCCCGCGTAGGCGTCGTACGTGTCGTAGCCGGGCTCGTACAGGACCGTGCCCTCGTATCCCCCGTACGCCGCGTCCAGGGCCTCGACGGGGGTCTTCTCCCGCGTGGCGAACGGGCGCGAACAGAGCCGGGCGCTGAGGCGGGAGCGCAGCTCCGCGCTGTTGGGCAGCCCGGTGAGGGAGTCGTGCGAGGCGCGGTGGGCGAGCTGGAGTTCGCGGCTCTTGCGCTCCTCGATGTCCTCGACGTGGGTGAGGAGGAAGCGGGGGCCGTCCGCCGTGTCCGCCACGACGGAGTTGCGCAGCGAGACCCAGACGTACGTGCCGTCGCGCCGCGCGAGGCGCAGTTCGGCGCGGCCCCCCTCGGCGGAGGTGCGCAGCAGGGTGCCGATGTCCTCGGGGTGGACGAGGTCGGAGAAGGAGTGGCGGCGCATCGCGGCGGCGGGGCGGCCCAGGAGGCGGCAGAGCGCGTCGTTGGTGCGCAGCAGCCGGCCGTGCTGGTCGCCGCCCATCTCGGCGACGGCCATGCCGCTGGGCGCGTACTCGAATGCCTGGCGGAAGGATTCCTCACTGGCCCGGAGCGCCTGCTGTTCGCGTTCCAGCCGGACGAGGGCGCGCTGCATGTTTGCTCGGAGCCGGGCGTTACTGATCGCAATGGCCGCCTGGGAGGCGTACATCTGGAGCGCTTCCTGTCCCCAGGGGCCGGGACGCCTGCCGCCGCGCGGCCGGTCGACGGATATCACGCCGAGGAGCTCCCCGCCGCGCCCGGCGGCGTGCGCCGGCGGGTCCTTGCGCGCGGCCGAGTACATCGGGGCGTAGAGGCGGTCCGCGGGGTGCCACTCGTCCTCGAAGCGGGGCTCGGGGCCTTCGGTGTACCACTGCGGTACGTCGTCCTCCAGCAGCACCCAGCCCTCGGTGTGCGGTATGAACCGCAGGTCACCCCAGGTCTCGCCCATGGCGAGCCGGCGCTCCCAGGAGGTACGGGAGCCGACCCGGCCGGTGATCAGGGCCTCGGCGGCGGCGCTCCCCGCGAAGGCGGCGACGACGAGATCGCCGTCGGCCTGGACGACGTTCACACACGCGAGTTCATAGCCGAGCCCTGTGACGACGCCGTCGGCGACGGTCTGCAAGGTGTCCGCCAGACTGCGGGCGGTGTTGAGCTCTGCGACGGCTTCGTGCAACTGCCGCAGGGTCGCAAGGCGGACATACGGCTCCGACTCGGTCTCCATTGCTCGCTCTCCCCGAGACCTCGACAGCAACTCCAGGATTCTCATCGGCGCTTGTGTGGCACTGTCCTCGCAACTGAATCACAGCGAGCTGTTCGCCCGGTACACAGGGTCAACAATTACCTCGCTCTGTGTCTCAAGTCACATGGCCGCGCGGAGGAAGAACGCCTGGTGGAAGCGCTCCCGCGCCTTTGCGGAACGCAATTCCCGGCCGTGTCGGGCCGCTCGGAGCGGGGTCCGGGCGTGGTCCTAGGACCTGGCTGGTCCCTTGGCCCGATGCGGGCGCGGGACGGACGAGACTAGCGTCTCCCCCGTGTCCCAGACGAGTCCCGCCCCCCGTACCGAAGCCGTCCCGCATGCTGAGGGGGTGAGTGACGACGAGTTCCGCGCGGCCCTCGCCCGGCTGGCCGCGGGCGTGGTGCTGGTGACGGCGCATGAACCGGCCCTGAGCGCGGACGGACCGCGCGGCGAGGACGCGGGCATGACGGCGACGGCCTTCCTGTCCGTCTCCCTCGACCCGCCACTGGTCCTGGTCAGCGTCCGGGACGGCTCCCGGATGGACGACCTGCTCGCCGAACAGCCGCTGTGGGCGGCGTCCTTGCTCTCGGAGAACCAGCGGCACATCGCGGGCCGGTTCGCGATGAAGGGGCGGATCAGCGACCGGCTGCTCTTCCAGGACCTGCCGTACCGTCGGGGCGCGGTGAGCGGCGCGCCGCTGGTGGAGGGGGCGCTGGCGACGCTGGAGTGCCGTACGGAGCAGCGGGTGGAGGCGGGCGACCACACGCTGGTGATCGGGCGGGTGCTGACGGCGGACCTGCCGGGCGGGGAGGCGGGGCCGCTGACGTACTTCAAGGGCCGCTACCGCCAGTTGGGCCAGGGCTGAGGCCGGTCAGGTCAGGCCGGTGTCCTGGCCGGCCGGGGCGCCTGGCCGGCCGGGGCGCCTGGCCGACCGGGGCGCCTGGCTGACCGGGGCGCCTGGCCGACCGGGGCGCCTGGCTGACCGGGGCGCCCGGCTGACCGGGGCGCCCGGCCGGCCTGACCTGACAGGCCCGGCCCGGCCCGGCCCCGGTCAGGATCCGCGCGGGGTTCCCGAGGTCTCCGTCACCCTGAGACCTTCCTGCGGCGGCTACCAGTCGCGGCCGGTGCGCCCGCGCTTCGTCTGGCCGCGCTGCTTCTTCTCGCGCAGCCTGCGCTCGTTGATCCCGCGCGGGATCTTCGTCTTGCGGCGGGGGCGCGGCGGCGGGGCGGTCGCCTCGGCCAGCAGGGCGGCGAGCCGTATCGAGGCCGTCTCGCGGTTGCGCCACTGGGAGCGGTGCTCCGACGCGCGTACGGTGATCACGCCGCCCACCAGCCGGCTCGCGAGCCGGTCCAGCGCGCGCTCCTTCCAGACGGGCGGCAGGGCCTCCGTCCCGGCCAGGTCGAAGCGCAGCTCCACCTGGGAGTCGCTGGTGTTGACGTGCTGGCCGCCGGGCCCCGAGGAGCGGGAGAAACGCCACATCAGTTCGGCCTCCGGCAGGGAGACCGAACCGCGGATGACATGAGGAGGCCCGGACATGCCCCTATCGTCCCGTGTCCGCGCCCCTCACGTCACCTCTTTAAAACAGCGGGCCCGTGGGGAGGCCGGCACCGCCCTCCCCACGGGTAAAGAAAGTAAAGGGGGGCGGAACCTCCGGGACCTCCGCCCGCGTTATGTCGGATGACGGTAGCTTCGGGGCCACTCGAAGCCCGCACACGACGACGAAAGGGACATCCCATGGCTGTAAGCCTGTCCAAGGGCGGCAACGTCTCACTCACCAAGGAGGCGCCCGGCCTCACCGCCGTCACGGTCGGCCTCGGCTGGGACGTCCGCACGACCACCGGTACGGACTTCGACCTCGACGCCTCGGCGATCGCGGTGAACGACGGCGGGAAGGTCTTCTCGGACGGTCACTTCGTCTTCTTCAACAACAAGGCGACGCCGGACCAGACGATCGTCCACACCGGTGACAACCGGACGGGCGAGGGCGACGGCGACGACGAGGCCATCAACGTCAACCTGGCGGGCCTGCCGGCGGACATCACCAAGATCGTCTTCCCGGTCTCGATCTACGACGCCGAGACCCGCAGCCAGAACTTCGGCCAGGTGCGCAACGCGTACATCCGCATCGTGAACCAGGCGGGCGGCGCGGAGATCGCGCGCTACGACCTGAGCGAGGACGCGGCCACCGAGACGGCCATGGTCTTCGGCGAGCTGTACCGCAACGGCGCGGAGTGGAAGTTCCGCGCGGTCGGCCAGGGCTACGCCTCGGGCCTCGTGGGCATCGCGACGGACTTCGGCGTCAACCTCTGATCACCGGTCACCCCTGACCGCTGATCGTCGGCGTCCGACGACACGACCACGCAGGGCCCCGGGTCCGGCCGGGGCCCTGCGTGGTCCGGCGCGCGTACGGCGGGGCCACGCGCGGCCCGGAACGCTCAGAACTCACCGGTGTCGAGAGCGAACCCCAGAGGCTCGGGCAGCGGAACGGTCTCGGAGAGCTTGTACGCGATCTTCCGCCGGTACTCCTCCCCGACGGGGACGGTGCACAGGACGGCCTGATCCGCTTCCCTGTCGATCAGGAGATAGACAGGAATACCGGCACGGGCATAACCCCGGATCTTCCGCACCCGGTCGTTCTCCCCGGTCGAACGCGAGGTCACCTCGGCGACCATGAGCGCAGGGGCCGGATCGTGATACTCCATTTGATCCAGGAAGCTGCCCTTCGGCGCGACCACGAGATCGGGAATGATCCTCCCGCTGACCGAGGCACCTGGCACGAACAGCCCGATGCCGGTGTAACGCCCCAGGTCTCTCCGATGATCACGAACCTGCCCGCCGAGCTCCGAAATGATTTCTTCGTGCTCGCCGTTGGCCGGAGGCGTCACGTGGATCTCCCCTTCGATCAATTCCACGCGCCACCCCTCCGGGGCAGCCGCGCTGAACACGTCGAAGGCCGCTTCTACCGCCATGGCCGGGACCCTTCCCTTGAGCCTGCCGAGCAGACGCTTGTAGTCACGTGTGTCGTCCTCGGTCTCGTACAACTCGAACGACTCGTTTTCCGGAACAGGCAGTGCCACGGCGGACCTCCTTCGCACGGAGAGCGACGTTGTCAGCCTAGGACGCGATCCGCGCGGAAAAGCCGAAGCGCTTCACTCGAACGGGCAAGCGGTGACGTTTCACCAGGCCAGAGCTGTAAGGAACGTACGGGGGCCTCTCGTGGGTCGGAGGTCCGTTCGGGCGTGACACCATCGGGTCGTGCTCGACATCGGCTACTCCCTCTCCCGGCGCTTTCCCGATCCCCCGCAGACCGACTACCGCCGCGCGGAGGTCAAGGAGCTGCGGCACGATCTGTTCTGCGGGGACGTCTATCTCGCCGACACCTCCGCCGACCGTGAGGTGGCCACCGCGTGGGGGTGGGTGCCCGTGCTCGACTTCGCGTGGGCCCTGTGCGACATCGTCGAGCGGATCGACCAGGACCCCCGGGGCAGCCGGGCCGCCACGCCGCAGTACGCCGAGCTGGACTTCACGGAGTCGGCGGACCGGATGTTCTTCCAGCGGCGCTTCGGATGGGTCGACATCGAGGCCGACTGGATGCACGGCGACGAGCCGCCGCTCACCTTCAGCCACCGGCTGCTGCGCCGGGAGGCGCGGGACTTCCTGCACGATCTGATCGCGGACCTCACCGATCTGCACGACGGGCTCGCCGACAACCCGGCCGTCTGGGACCTCCAGAGCCGCTTCCCCCGCTGCTGAGGCGGGCGGCGCACACGCCCCCGGAGAAGACGGGATCCCCGGGAACCCGGGGCGTCCCACAGCCACCACAGGGTCGTCGCACAGTCGTCACACAGCCCACCCATGGTTCCGGGGTGTCCGCAGGCGTACATCGCGCGTCGCCGGGCAGATGCAGTCTGCCGGGGCACTGCCGGGGCAGCGGGCGACCGCTTCCCTCCCCCCACCGAAATGGCGTGCCCGCGGAGTACCGCGTGGGCCCCGACCTATCCCCCCGGGTCGGGGCCCACGGCGTGGGCCGCGCCCCCCCCCCACACCCCCGCCCGGGGGTGGGCCGTTACCGGGCCCCACAGCGGTCCGGGGGCGGGGGGGGGCCCCCGGGGCGCCCGGCCGCCACCCCCACCGCCGGCCGCCGGGCCGCCGGAGCGGTCAGTCCTCCACCCGCACACCGATCTGGGCCGCGAACGCCGGTGCGAGATGGAGCAGTTGCGCCGAGCTGATCACCGCGCCCGCCAGCCGGTCGAGACCGCGCGCGATGTCCAGCTCGGCGACCGTCCGCAGATCGACGTCCTTCATCCGGACCCCGCTCAGATCGACCCGCCGGAGCACGCAGTCCCGGAACTCCACCCGCTCCAGCTCCGCTCCTCCGAAGTCCGGCTCCGCCAGCACGCACCCCTCGAAGACCACGTCCTTCAGCCGCGCCTTGCGCAGATTCAGATAGTCGATCTTCCCTCCCCTGATCAGCACCCGCTCCAGCACCGCCCCGTGGAGCTGGAGGCCGCCCAGCCGCGCGTCCACCACCTCCACATCGCGCAGGGACGCCCCCGCGAGGTCCGTCCCCACCCCCCGGACACCGGTCAGCACGCAGTCCACGAACCGCGCCCGCCCCAGCGCCGTCCCGTCCAGCCCGCACTCCCGCAACGCGCAGTCGATGAACCGCGACCCCGGCCCGCTCTGCCCGCCCAGGTCCAGATCCCGGAACTCCAGGCCGTCGTAGTCCCCGTCCGGCTCCAGATCGCCGCCGTACGGGCTCAGCGGCGGGAGCCGCACCTCCGCCCGCCGCGCCGCAGCCGCCCCGCTCTTCGCCGTCTTCCTCGCCATACCCCCATGGTGGCCCACAGCACTGACAACGCCCCGATGTCACATCCGACAGGCCGTCCACCGTCACCTCGGTGACCGCGCGAACGAACGAGGGAGAGAGGTCATCATGGGTCACAGCCCCAGCCCCGGCCGGAGCACCGGGATCACCGTCGTCGGTGGCGGACTCGCCGGGCTCACCGCCGCCATCACCGCCGCCGAGGCGGGCGCCCGCGTCACCCTCCACGAGGCCCACCACACCCTCGGAGGGCGGGCCAGGACCACCGAAGGCCCGTACGCGTTCAACGACGGCCCGCACGCCCTCTACCGGCGCGGACCCCACTGGCACTGGCTGCGGCAGCGCGGACTGCTCGGCCCCCTGGCGAATCCGCCGCTGCGCGAGGCCGCGCGCTTCCGCTTCCACCACGGCGGGGAGCTGCGCCGTACCCCGCCCGCCGGACTCTTCGCCCTGGCCCGGCGCAGCGCGGAACAGGCCCCGACCGACGTGGACTTCCTCACCTGGGCCACGGACCGGGCCGGGCGCGCGACCGCCCGCGTCGCCGCGCACTACGTCGCCGTGGCCCTCTTCCACCACGACCCGGGGGCCCTCTCCGCCGCCTTCGTCCAGGAGCGGCTGCGGCGCGCCGCCGCGCTGCCGCCCGAGGCCAGGTACCCGGCCGGCGGCTGGGGCAGGCTCAGCGAACGCATGGCCGGGCACGCCTGGAACCTGGGCGTCCGTATCGAGACCTCCTCCCGGGTCGAGACCCTCCCCGACGGGCCCGTCGTCGTGGCGACGTCCCTGGACGCGGCCCGGCGCCTCCTGAAGGACGACGGGCTGCGCTGGCCCGGCGGCCGTACGCTCCTGGTCGACCTGGTCCTCCGTACGCACCGGGGCGACCCGTTCGTCGTGTCGGACCTGGACGCCCCGGGCTGGCTCGAACGGTTCACCGCGCAGGACCCGTCCCTCGCCCCGGCGGGCGAACAGCTCGTCCAGGGACAGTTCCCGATCGGCCCCGACACACCCCGCGCCGAAGCGCTCGCCCGCGCCGAGCACCTCCTCGACCTGGGGTTCCCCGGCTGGCGCGACCGCACCGTCCTGCGCCGCGAGGCACTGGCGAACGGCCGTACGGGCGCGGTCGACCCGCCCGGCACCACCTGGCGGGACCGGCCCCGCATCGACCGGGGCGGCTCCGGCATCTTCCTCGCCGGCGACCAGGTGGCGGCGCCCGGGGTGCTCTCCGAGACGGCGTTCACCAGCGGGATCACGGCGGCGTCGCTGGCGCTGAAGGCACTGGCGGGGGTCGCCACGGGCGGCGCGTGACCTCCGGCCGACCTGACACGCGCTCAGGCCGCCCAGCGGCGCGGGACGTGCACGAGGGTGGCCCAGGTACGGGTACCGGTGCCCGCGCCGACCCCGAGGTGGTGCGAGGAGCCGAAGCCCCAGGTCCCCCGGTGGGCCGCCACCAGGTCGGGAATGCCGCCGAGCGCGTCCAGCCGCCGTTCGTCGCACGCGGCGGCGAGGTGGGGATGGGTGTGCGCGGCGTGGGTGTCGTGGACGGTGATCCGCAGAGCGCCCTCCAGATCGTGGTGGAGGGCGAGCTGGACCTGCTCCCCCGACGCGGTGAAGCGACAGGCGTAGAAGACCAGTTCGCGTACGAGACGCAGCGCGGGGTCGATCAGGGTGTCCTCCACGCAGTGCACGTCGAGGATGACCTCGGCGGCCTCCCGCGCGATGGAGGGCGTGGCGGAGGCGGAGGGCAGGGCGAGCCCGTACGCGAGGTTCCCGGGCGCGGGCTCGTCGGGGTCCTGCGGGGGCGGGGGGCACTGGGTGAAGCGCGGGACGGCGTACGAGGCGGGGGTGGTTCCGTTATCGGGCAAGACAACTCCGCTCGGCGGTGGGGTGGTTGTGCGTACCGGTGGACACGTACGGCACGCTTGCGCAACGCCCCCACGGTCGCTTTGCGTGAGCGTCGCACCACTGAAGGTAGTATCGCCGAGGGGGTAATTACCACTCTCACGGGATAATTACCCCTTCGGATGGACGGGGTGGACGCCCGGCGGGCAAACTGACCCCGACTTCGGCCAAGGGAAGCAACACATGCCACCACGGAGTTCCCCCAGCGAACGCCAGAAGCGGCTCGGCGCCGAACTGCGCAAGATGCGGTTCGACGCGGGAGAGTCCACGGAGTTCGCCGCCCGGCTGCTCGGCCTGGACCGCATGAAGATCTCGAACATCGAGTCCGGCGTTCGCGCCGTCACACCCGAACGCGTACGGACGCTCGCCTGCAACTACGACTGCCGGGACACCCCTTACGTCGACGCACTGGCCGCCATCGCGGGCGACCGCGCCAAGGGCTGGTGGGACTCGTACTGGGGCCAACTCCCGCCAGGGCTGATCGACATCACCGAGCTGGAGTGGCATGCCCTCGCCGTCCGCACGGGCGCCTTCCTCCACGTACCCGGCCTGCTCCAGACGGACGGCTACGTTCGCGCGGTGGGCAACGCCGCGCTACCGCCCCTGTCGGCGCACGAGATCGAACTACGCGTCGCCCTGCGGATGCAGCGCCAACAGGTGCTCCATCGCGAGAACCCGATCGACTACATCGCGTACGTCCATGAGGCGGCCCTGCGGATCGAATTCGGCGGGCTGAAGGTCATGCGCGCCCAACTGGTCCACTTGTGCGAGATGAGCGAGCAGGACAACGTGGAGCTACGGGTCATTCCCTTCTCCTCCGGGGCATTCCCCGGCGCAGGCCAGGGAGTGCTCTACGCGAAGGGCGTCGTCCCTCAACTGGACACGGTCCAGCTCGACTCGGCCCATGGCCCCACGTTCGCGCACGTAGCCGCGCAACTCGACAAGTACCGTTCCCAGTTGGACTGGATGGAGCGCGTCTCCCTGAGCTCCAGTGAGTCCCGGGACTTCATAGGCGCCCTGGCCGGCGCCTGACAGGAGAAGACACCATGCTCGACATCGCCTGGGAAGAACCCTTCTGCGCGGAGAGTTCGAACTGCTTCCGCATCGGCACCGACGCCGACGGCAACGCCTACATAGCGGTCGCGGGCCACGAGGACACCTACCTCACCGACACCCGCGAAGCCCTCACCACACTCATCCGCGACATCAAGGCCGGCAAGGCCGACCACCTGCTCTGAACCGTATCCCCGGAGTCCCGTCCGGCGGAGCGGCGACGGGGCGTCAGGGGCTGGTCGGCGGTGCGCTCATCGCCGCCGTCAGGAAGGTGATCGCCCATCGCCGGGCCGCCTCGCCCGCCAGCGGGGACGCGCAGCCGGGGGTGGGCCGCTGGTGGGCCTCCAGGCGGTCGACGGCCGTCACGGCGAGGATCCCCCGCAGCCGGAAGTGCAGCTCCTCCGGGGAGAGGCCGGGCAGGACGCGGGCGAAGGCCCCGAGGTAGCGCTCGTGGAGCGAGGCCTCGGCCGGGCCGGTCCAGCCGCGTACCTCCTCGGCCGGGTCGCTGAGGATCGTCACGATCAGCCGGGACGTCCGGGCGCCGCCCTGGTCGCCCGCCGGCATCCCGTCGAACAGCGGCCCCGCGAACGCCTCCACCAGCGCGCCGACCGGCGGGTCGGGGGTCCGGGCGAGCAGTTCGTCGAGCCCGGCGCACTGGGCTGCGTTGATGGGCTCGACCACGCGGCGGGCGACCGCGGCCATCAGCTCCGCCTTCGAGCCGAAGTGGTAGCCGACGGCGGCCAGGTTCGCTCCGGCGAGTTCGGTGATCGCGCGGACCGAGGTGCCGCGGTATCCGTGCTCGGCGAAGAGGCGCTCGGCCGCGTCGAGGATCTGGGTGCGGGTGTCTGGGGTCGCCACACGAGGGACTTTACATATGTTTGAATGAAACGAACGTATGAATCAATCGACCGTATGAATGAGGACTGGCATGAAGCTGCTCGTGTACGGCGCCGGGGTCTGCGGCAGCCTGTTCGCCGCCCGTATGCACGAGGCAGGCCACGACGTCTCGCTCCTCGCCCGGGGTGAGCGCCTGGCCGCCCTGCGCCGGCACGGAGTGCGACACGCCGAGGAGGGCGGCCCGGCGGTCGAGCAGGTGCCGGTACCGGTGGTCGACCGCCCGGACGGCGCGTACGACCTGATCACCGTCTTCGTCCGCACCCACCAGGTGGACGCGGTGCTGGACTCGCTCACCGGTGTCCGGGGCGACGTGCTCTTCCTGCTCAACTGGGCGGCCGGCCCGGAGCCGCTGGGCGCGGCGATCGGCCACGAGCGGGTGCTGCTCGGCTTCCCGACGACCGGCGGCACGATGGACGGCGACGTGATCCGCCACCGCGGGAGCGATGCCGTCACCCGCCGGGTCGCGATGCCGATCGGCGAGCCCGACGGCCGTACGACCCCGCGGGTGGCCCGGATCGTGGAGACGTTCCGTGCCGCCGGGATCAACGCCAAGGCCGGGCCCCGGATGGATGCCTGGCTCAGGACGCACGCCGCGTTCGAGGTCCCGCTCGGGCAGGCGGTGTACGCGGCGGGCGGCCCGGTGGCGCTGGCCGACGACCCGGACGCGGTCCGCGGCATGCTCCACCTCATGCGGCGGAACCTCGCCGCATTGGGGACGGCGCCGGTGCCCCGCGCGTTCGCCGCGTTGCGGTTCCTGCCGCAAGGGCTCCTCGTGGCCGCGCTGCGGCGCTTCCTGAAGAGCCCGACGGCCGTGCACAGCGGACTCAACGACCTCTCCCCCGCCATGGCGGCCGAACTCGACCGGCTCACCGAACAGCTCCGCGCGCGCAGCGCCCGGTCGAGGAGGTAGACCAGGCCCGGCCCCGCGCCCCGCGCCCCGCGCCCCCGCTCACGCCGTGCCGCGCGCCGGGCGCCGCCGTGCGTCGTCCCGGAGGAGGCCGATCCGCGCCCCGAGCGCGACGGCGCCCATGCCGACGGCGGTCACCACCCCCTGTACGCCGTCGACGACGAAGGGCGCGACCACGGCGACGACGAGGTTGAACAGGAACAGGAACCAGAGGACGGGGCGGGACGAGAGCAGCGACTTCATGACGTTTCCTCACGTGGTGGGGGGGCGGTGCGTCCGCCGGTCCCCACCCTTCCGTCGCGCCCGCGCCCCGACGAGGTGGCCCACTCCCGGACCGGTGGGGGGGGGGGGGGCGGGCCACCCTGCGGCGACCCCCCCCCCCCCGGGGGCGCGGGCGCGGGGGCGGGGCGCGCGCAGTCCCCACCGGACTGTGGGAGAG
>NZ_JBHZDA010000077.1:0-19392 GCF_042755665.1 Streptomyces sp. NPDC059142 | reverse complement strand
GGGGCCCCCCCCCCCCGCCGGGGGGGCCCGGCGCCCCCCCCCCCCGGTCCGGCACACGGCGCGCGGGGGCGCGAGAGGCCGGGGCACGAGAGGCGGATACGTCCCATTCGTGGTGTCCTGTCCAGAGGTCCGGCCGGGGCGCTCCGACGGCGGTGACGGCGCCCGGGAAGCCCCGCACCGGTCCCCCGACCGCCCCCTACGGAGCCACTGCGAGGGAAGAACGCGATGAGCGACCCGGCGACACCCGGCGCGGGGCCCGGCATACGGCCCGGTACCTCCGACACCGATCCCGAGGCCCACCGCTGGTGGGGGCTGGCCGTCATCGCGATGGCGCAGCTCATGGTCGTGCTCGACGCCACCATCGTGAACATCGCCCTGCCGTCCGCCCAGCGCGAGCTGGGGCTCAGCAACGGCAACCGGCAGTGGGTGATCACCGCGTACACCCTCGCCTTCGGCGGGCTGCTGCTGCTCGGCGGCCGGATCGCGGACCTCGTCGGCCGCAAGCGCACCTTCATCGTCGGCCTCATCGGCTTCGCCGCGGCCTCCGCGCTGGGCGGCGCCGCCCAGAACCCGCCCATGCTCTTCGCGGCCCGCGCCCTCCAGGGCACGTTCGCGGCCGTACTGGCGCCCTCCGCGCTCTCCCTGCTCACCACCACCTTCAGCGACGGCAGGGAGCGCGCGAAGGCGTTCGGGATCTACAGCGCCATCGCGGGCGGCGGGGCCGCCATCGGGCTGCTGCTCGGCGGGGTCCTCACCGAGTTCCTGTCCTGGCGGTGGTGCCTGTACGTCAACGTGCCGATCGCCGCGCTCGCCGTTTTCGGCGCGTTCACGCTGCTGCACGACCGGGCCGGGCACAAGGAGTCGCGCCTCGACATCCCGGGCGTCGTCCTCGGCTGCGGCGGGCTCGTCGCCCTCGTCTACGGCTTCAGCGAGGCGGAGTCCTCCGGGTGGTCGTCACCGCTCGTCCTCGGCCTGCTCTGCGGCGCGGTGGCGCTGCTGGCCGCGTTCGCCTGGTGGCAGACGCGCGCGCCGAGCCCGCTGCTGCCGCCGCACATCATCCACGACCGCAACCGGGGCGGCTCCGTCCTCACGATGTGCCTGACGACGATCGGCATGTTCGGGCTGTTCCTGTTCATGACGTTCTTCCTCCAGAACATCCTGGGCTACTCGCCGCTCAGGACCGGACTGGCCTTCCTGCCGATGTGCGCGATGATCATCATCGGTTCGACGCAGATCGCCGCCCGGCTGCTGCACTTCGTACCGCCGCGTCTGCTCATGGGGCCGGGGCTGCTGCTCGCGGCGGGCGGGCTGTTCACCCTCACCTTCATCGACACGCACTCCACCTACGCGGCGCACATCCTGCCCGGCACGCTGATGCTCGGCCTCGGTATGGGGCTGACGTTCCTGCCCGTCATGTCGGTCGCCACGGGCGGGGTCGCGCCGAAGGACGCCGGGGTGACCTCCGCGACCGTCAACACCGCGCAGCAGGTCGGCGGCTCCATCGGTACGTCCCTGCTGAACACCGTGGCGACGACCAGCACCACCGCCTATCTGACGGGCCGCCTCGCGGCGGCGGCGCGCCAGGGCGGCATCACCCCGGCGGAGAAGACGGCGCTGGTCGACACGGCCACGGTCCACGGCTTCACCGTCGCCATCGGCTGGGCGGCGCTCATCCTGGCGGCGGCGGCGGTCCTCGCGATGACGCTGGTCACGGCGCGCTCGCCCCGGCAGCGGGAGACACAGCGGGCCGCCGCCGGGTGAACCGGCCGGTGGGCCGGGGCGCCGAGCCGCGTCAGCCGCGCCCGAGCGCGTCCAGCGCACCGTCCGTCAGCCGGAACACCGTCCACTCGTCCTGCGGGAGCGCCCCCAGCGAGCGGTAGAAGGCGATCGACGGCTCGTTCCAGTCGAGGACCGACCACTCCAGGCGCTCGTAGCCGCGCTCCACGCAGATCCTGGCCAGCTCGCGCAGCAGCGCCTTGCCGTGGCCGCCGCCCCGGCGGTCGGGGCGTACGTACAGGTCCTCCAGGTAGATCCCGTGCACGCCGCGCCAGGTGGAGAAGTTCAGGAACCAGAGCGCGAAGCCGACCGGTTCGCCGTCCTCCGCCTCGGCGAGGTGCGCGAACGCGGCGGGCCGCTCGCCGAAGAGCGCCTCGTGGAGCTGCTCCTCGGTCGTGCGCACCTCGTGCAGGGCCTTCTCGTACTCCGCCAGCTCCCGGATCATCGCGTGGATCACGGGTACGTCTGCGGGTACGGCGGTACGGATCATGGGCTCAGCTTGCCCTCCGCCCCGGCCCTCGCGCCAGCAGTGCCCGAGCGATGGACACCTCCACGGGGTCCGGTGCCGTGTCCCCCTCGCGCAGCCGCCACAGCAGGTTCTGGAGCACGCGCCCCAGCGTCCAGGCCGCCGCCCGCGCGCGGTCCAGCGCGAGCGTCTCCGTCATCAGGTCGAAGCGCCAGAGCGTGTCGTCCGGGTCGAAGCGGTTGCGCAGCGCGGGCATCAGCTCGAAGCCCGGGTCGCCCGCCAGCGGCTTCGGGTCGATCGCCAGCCAGGGTTCCCGCTCCGCCGCCAGGACGTTCTCGAAGTGCAGGTCCCAGTGGAGCAGCCGGTCGCCCGGCTCGGCCGCGACCTCCCGTACCGCCGCCGCGCAGTCCAGCAGCAGCCGCCGGTCCGGCCCGGCCGGCAGGGCCGCCGCCAGGGCGGGGGCCTCGTCGAGCATCCGCGCGGCGATGTCCCCGAGGCGGCGCAGCTCCGGCGGGGCGGGCACGGCGCTCAGCCGCGCCAGCAGCCCGGCGATCACCGGCAGGGCCTCGCGCGGCTCCAGCGGCTCCAGGTCACGGGTACTCAGCCGCTCCAGCAGCAGGGCGCCCGTCGTACCGTCGTACCGCAGCAGCCGTACGGCGCCGTCGCCGTCCCAGGCGCGCAGCGCCACCGGCTCGCCGGCCGTCTCGTCGTCCACCGGCTGGAGTTTGAGCATCGCGGGCGTGCCGTCCGCGCCCTCCACCGGCAGCACCAGCGCGCATCTGCCGGTCAGCGAGGGCCCGTTGACCCGCAGCTCCCAGCGCGCCAGCAGATCGTCCGCCATCCCGGGCAGGGCCGCGAGGAACGCCCGGCCCGCCGCGCCGTCCCACGTCGACCGTGTTTCCGCGAACTCCTCCGGGATGTCAATCACGTCCCCGATCCTAGGACCGTGGGTGAATCGCCCCATGCGCCGCATCCTTCACACGGTCCGCGTCCGGTTCCAACCGGTCCGCGCCTGGGTCACGAGTGCTCCGGGCACCTATCTCTGGCTGGCCGCGCTCTTCGTCACGACCGTCGCGCTGCACCGGATGTCGCCGGACTTCGAGGAGGACTTCCTCCGCCAGCGCTCGACCAACATCCATGAACTGTCCACCGACCCCGTACGGGTCCTCATCGCCAGCGCGTTCTGGATCGACGGCGGTACGTGGCTCCCGTACGCCGTGCTCTACACGGTGTTCCACGCCCCGGCCGAGCGGTGGCTGGGGACGGCGCGCTGGCTCGCGGTCGTCGTCCTCGCCCATGTCGGTGCGACGCTGGTCAGCGAAGGGGTGCTGGGCTGGGCGGTCCACCACGGGCACGCGCCGCAGTCCGCCGTCAACACCCTTGATGTCGGAGTGAGTTACGCGCTCGCGGGGGTGATCGGCGTTCTCACGTACCGGATTCCGCGCCCCTGGCACCTGCCGTATCTCGCGGTGGTCCTGATCTTCTTCGGCACCCCGCTGATCGTCGCCCGCAGCTTCACCGACCTGGGGCATTTCGCGGCCGTGCTCATCGGTCTCGCCTGCCGTCCGCTGACCCGGGGCGCGGTCCCGAGGGGCGGCGGCGAGCGGCCCAACACCCGTACCGCGTCGGGTCCGTAACCCGGAACGGAGCTGGTCATGGCGGTCCGACTACGCTGCCCCCTAGGTTCCCGGACGATGGAGTGTGCACATGAACGCGGGTCGGACAGCGACGGTCCAGCAGACGGCGCCCGTACGGGCCGGACACCGGCTGGATATCGCCCGCGCCGCCACCGGACTGTTCATGGTGAAAGGTGTGGAACGCACGTCGCTCACCGACATCGCGGACGCCGCCGGGGTCCCGGCCAGCACGCTGTGGAGCCACTTCCCGACCAAGGAGGAGTGCGTCACGCCCCTGTTCTCCTACAGCGTGGAGCGGATCGCGCGACGGCTCGACACCTGGCCGCCGGACCACCCCCTGATCGACGCCTTCGACGCGTTCGACGGCGAGGACTGGCTGATGCTGACGGGCCCCTCCGGCGAGGAGACCCAGCGCGCCATCCTCGACGCGCTGCGGCTCACCCGCCAGGAGCCGAGCATGCACACCCTGTGGATACGGGAGAGCTTCGCGGCGCTGCCGGTCGTCGCCCGCGCCATCGCCGCCCGCTCCGGCCGCGCGGAGCAGGGCATGGACGCCACGGTGCAGGCGTCCATGCTGCTCTCCGCGCTCCAGTTCGCGCTCCGGGCGTACGCCTGGACGCCCCCGGAGGCGCGCCAAGTCGACCTGATGGACACCCTGCTCGAAGCGGTACGGATCGCGATGCGCGGGCTGCCCGCCTGACCAGGGGATGCGGCGGATGCGGGGAATTCGGCCGATCTGCTGGCCGCGCCCCGTTCCTTCGCTACCGTTCCTCACATGGAATCCAAGGACGAGCACTCCAAGGACGAACCTCTTGAGCGCGCACCGCTGGAGCGCGCCCCCCTCGACGACACGTCCCCGGCCGGGGACTGGCCGCTCCCCCCGTCCTGGATGTGGGGATGCGCGGAGTGCACCGTGCTCTACAAGGCGATGAAGCGGGCGCCCCAGGTCGTGGACGCGGCGCGCGCGGCGGGCGAGCCGGGTATCGACTACGACCCGATGGACACCGTGGTCTCCACCCAGATCCGGCTCGCGCGGCACATCGCCACCGACCACGCGGAGGACGTCCCGGCGGTGGACGAGAGCTGCGACCGCTGCGTCTCGGACCTCAAGGCCAAGCACTTCCCGGCCGTGCTCATGCTGGAGCACCGGGCCCGCCATCTCTTCGCACCGCCGAGCATCGCCGGTCTGATCTGATCTGATCCGAGCCGAGCCGGGACCCAGGGCTCGGGCCTCAGGCTCGGGCCTCAGGTCTCACGGCCCGGGTCTCACAACTCGGGTCTCACAACTCGGGTCTCACGGCCCGGGTCTCACGGCTCAGCGGAAGGCGGCGGCCGGCTCGGCCGCCGGGGCCGCCTCCACGGTGGCCGGGCGGTGGCGCGGCAGGAAGAGGCAGAGGGCGAAGGCGAGCAGCGCGGCCCCGGCGCCGGTGGCCATGACCGCCCGGAAGCCGTCCTGGGAGGGCAGCGCGGTAGTGCCGAACGTGACGGTCATCTGGGCCAGGACGACACCGGCGACGGCGCTGGCGAACGACGTACCGATGGACCGCATCAGCGCGTTGAGGCTGTTGGCGGCGGCGGTCTCCGACGCGGGCACGGCGCCCATGATCAGGGCGGGCATGGCCCCGTACGCGAAGCCGACCCCGGCGCCGATGACGCAGGAGGACAGGACGAGGTGCCAGACCTCGGACATCAGCGCGATGTTGAGGCCGTAACCGGTGGCGACGACGAGGGCGCCGATCATCAGGGTGACCTTCGGCCCCTTGGTCCTGGAGATGCCCGCCGACAGCGGGGCCGTCGCCATCATCACCAGGCCCTGCGGGGCGAGCACCAGACCGGTGTAGAGCATCGACTTGCCCAGGCCGTAGCCGGTGGCCTCGGGGAGCTGGAGGAGCTGCGGGAGCACCAGGGACATGGCGAACATCGAGAAACCGAGCGCCACCGAGGCGAGGTTGGTGAAGAGCACCTGCCGGCGTGCGGTGGTCCGCAGGTCCACCAGCGGCTGCGCGGTGCGCAGTTCGAAGAAGCCCCAGGCGACCAGGGTGACGACCGCCAGGGTGAAGAGCCCGAGGACGGTGCCGCTGGTCCAGCCCCAGTCGCCGCCCTTGGAGATGGCGAGCAGCAGGGAGACCAGCCCGGTCGCCAGACCGAGGGAGCCGACCAGGTCGAACCGGCCGCCGGTCCGTACCTTCGACTCGGGTACGAGCACCGTGACGAGAACGGCGGCGACGGCGCCGAGGACCGCCGAGGTCCAGAAGAGCACGTGCCAGTTGAACTTGTCGGCGATGAGCGCGGCCGAGGGCAGTCCGAGCGCGCCGCCCACCCCGAGCGAGGCGCTCATCAGCGCGGTCGCCCCGGCGAGCCGTTCGGCGGGCAGGACGTCCCGCATGATGCTGATGCCGAGCGGGATGACGGCGCCGGCCAGCCCCTGGAGGACCCGGCCGACGATCATCGGGACCAGGGAGTCGCTGAGCGCGCAGACCACCGACCCGGTGACCAGCAGGGCGATGCTGACCAGCAGCATGCGGCGCTTGCCGTACATGTCGCCGATGCGCCCGGCGACCGGGGTGGCGACGGCGGCGGCGAGCAGGGTGGCGGTCACCGCCCACGCGGTGTTCGACGCCGAGGCGTCGAGGTACTTCGGCAGCTCCGGGACGATCGGGATCACCAGGGTCTGCATCAGCGAGACGACGATCCCGGCGAAGGCCAGGACCGCCACCACGGCGTTCGCCCTCGGCGGCGCGGCGTCCCCGGCGGCGTGCCGGGCGGGAGTGGGCGGAGTGTCGGACATGGAAGTGCCTCCGTGGGAACCCTCAGGTGTGCTTGACTCACGCAACCATATTCCGATTGATTGACTTAAGCAACTTTACTTAACCGTGACCGGAAATCGACGGAGGGTTTGCCTTACTTGAGTCAGGCAACCTTTAAACTCTTGATTGACTTAGGCAAGCAGCTCTACGGTGGTTCCCATGCCCACACCTCCCACGCCCCCACCCCCACCCACGCCGGATCCGGTTTCCCGACCCGCCCCGACGGATCTGAACGAGATCGAACGGGGCCTCTCCCGCCTCACCTACCTGGCAGGCCGCGCCCGGCACCACGAGCATCTGAAGAGCGTGTCCGGGCTGCCGCTCGACCGGGCCGCCGTGGCGATCCTGCGGCGTCTGGCCGGCAACGGCGGTGAGGCGCCG
This sequence comes from Streptomyces sp. NPDC059142, assembly GCF_042755665.1. Taxonomy (NCBI): domain Bacteria; kingdom Bacillati; phylum Actinomycetota; class Actinomycetes; order Kitasatosporales; family Streptomycetaceae; genus Streptomyces; species Streptomyces sp. NPDC059142. The sequence goes on along the minus strand of NZ_JBHZDA010000077.1, from coordinate 12,325 downwards.
CGCCCCGGGGCGCTGGCCGTCCGGCTCTCCGTGGAGGCGTCCCATGTCGCCCGCCAGTTGCGCCACCTGGAGGAGCACGGCTACGTGACCCGCGCCCCCGACCCGGACGACCGCCGCGCGCAGCGTGTCCGGCTCACCGACGCCGGGCTGGCCGCGATCGACCGCGTACGGGAGGTGAGCCGCCGGAACGTGGAGGAGGCCCTGTCCGACTGGTCGCCCGAGGAGCTGCGGGAGTTCGCCACGCTCTTCCGCCGCCTGGTCGACGACTTCGCCGCCCGCTCCGAGGAGAACACCGATGCCCGGCCCTCCGCCTGACGGCGGAGCCGCGTCCCGCGCGGACCGGTCCTTATGACGAATGGTTCTGTCATGCAGAGCAGCCTCAACGAGAAACCGTCGCCGCGCCGTGGTGACGGACAGCACGTCCTGGTCGTCGCCGACGATCCCGGCATCAGCGAACTGCTCACCACCACGCTGGAGTTGGCGGGATACCGGGTGGGCATGGCAGCCACCGGCGCCGAGGGGATGGTGCGGATCACGCAGCACCGCTTCGACCTGGTCGTCTGGGACGCGACCCTGCCGGACCTGGCCGCCTTCGCCCGGGGCCGCCGCGTCGTACCGGCGGACCGCCCCCCGCTGCTCTTCCTGGCCGCGTGCGACGCGCTCCCCCGCCTCGCCCCCGAACTCAGCCCGGGGGCCGAGGACTACGTCACCAAGCCCGTACGGATCGCCGAGGTGCTGGCCCGCGCGCAGGCCCTGCTGGGCGCCCGCCGCCCCGACCGGTACGAGGGTCCGCCCTGCTACGGCGACCTGGTCCTGGACGACGTCACGTGCCGGGCGCGGCGGGGGGCCCGCCCGCTCGGCCTCACCCCGGCCGAGTACCGGCTGCTGCACCACTTGATGGCCAACGCGGAGCGCGTGCTGTCGAAGGAACAGATCAGCCGGCACGTCTGGGGCGAGTTCCGCGCCGGGCAGGCGATCGAGAAGCTGGTCTCCCGTCTGCGCCAGAAGGTGGACCGGGAGGAACCCGCGCTGGTCCATACCCACCGGGGCTTCGGCTACTGGCTCGGTTGCCCCGGCCACTGACCCCCCGGGTCGATAAGATCCTGTGCTGACCACTTCTTTGGGCAGCTCACACCGGAGGTCGGCCCCATGTTTGACGCACTGAAGGACCTGAAGGACAAGGCCACGGATCTCGCGAGCGAGCACGGCGAGATGATCGGGAACGGGCTGGAGAAGGTCGCCGACGTGATCGACGACAAGACCGACGGCAAGTACAGCGACCACCTCGACACCGGCGTCGACAAGGCGAAGGACTTCCTCGGGGGCCTTCAGGAGAAGAAGTCCTCCGCCGAGGACTGAGACGCCCGAGAAGTCCAAGTGACCTGATCCGGCAGCCTCCTTCGGCCGCCGCAGGGCCCACCGGTCCGCCGGACCGGCCAGCGGAACCGGTCCGTACGGCCCCGTACGGACCGGCCACCCCACCCCCTACGGACCGGCCCACCCCACCCCGTACGGATCGCACGGCCGTTCCATGTCCCCAGGAATTGCAAACTTCTGCAATTGCCTAGATGCTGTACGGGCCGTGTGCCACACCGTGGGGGCCGTGCGGCGAGAGGGAGAGCGAGGGTTTCGTGGGGATTCCGCTGTACCAGGCGAAGGCGGAGTTCTTCCGGATGCTGGGGCATCCGGTGCGTATCCGGGTCCTGGAACTCCTCCAGGACGGCCCGATGCCCGTACGGGACCTGCTCGCCGAGATCGAGATCGAGCCCTCCGCGCTCTCCCAGCAACTGGCCGTACTGCGCCGCTCGGGGATCGTCACCTCCAGCCGCGAAGGCACCACCGTCGTCTACGAGTTGGCGGGAGGCGACGTCGCGGACCTGCTGCGGGCCGCCCGGCGGATCCTCACCGAGCTGCTGGCCGGTCAGCACCAACTCCTGGAGGAACTGCGGGAATCCGAGGTCTCCGCGCGGTGAGGCCCCGTATCGCCCCGCTGCCCCACCGCCATGTGCTGACGCTGCCCACCCGGCCCGCCGCCGTACGGACGGCGCGCGAGACCACCCAGCGGTTACTGGCCGAGTGGGGCATCAGCCCGCACCACCCCGCCGTCGATCCGGCGCTGCTGATCCTCAGCGAACTGGTCACGAACAGCGTCCGGCACGCGGCGTCCGCCTCACCCAGCCTGACCGTCAGTTACGCGGCGGGCCACGACACCCTCGTCTTCGCGGTCCACGACCGCCACCCCTACCAGCCCTCCCTGCGCGCCACGGCCCGCACCGGCGCGGACGCGGCGGGCACGGGGCTGGCGACCGTCGTCGAACTCACGTCGAGCCTCGCGGGCTCCGCGGTCGTCCGCCAGGACGGCGACGGCGGAGGCAAGAGCATCTGCATCACGCTTCCGCTGTAGAACGTGTCCGGGGCCGCCTCAGACCTTCCCCATGGCCCTGGTCACGGTGATCTCGATCGCCACCCGCTCCGGGTTGACGCGCGGCGGCTTGTAGCGCCGGGTGTAGAGCCGCTCGGCCTCGGCGACCGCCTCGGGGTCGCGGTTGACCACGGCGGTGCCTTCGAGCGTGGCCCAGCGGGCTCCGTCGACCTGGCTGACCGCGACGGGCGCGCCGGGGCCCGCCGCGAGGACGTTCCTGGCCTTCGCCGTACCGCCGCCGGTGATGACCCGGGCGAGCCCGGTCCGCGAGTCGTAGGTCACCCCGACGGGCACCAGATGCGGGGTGCCGTCGGGGCGGCGGGTGGCGAGCAGGCAGACATGCCGCTCCTCCCAGAACGCGAGAAAGGCCGGATCCGCAAGCAGGGCGCGTGATGCCATGGTGGAAAGTCTCTCGCTCTCGTTCTCGGGCACGGTCGATGCTACGTGCGGACGGGCGGGCGAACGGAACGCCCCGCTTTCCAGAACGGCGGCCTTTCATGCGCCGGCCCCCGCATTGCGCTCGTTCGTGTGCACGTGACGGGCTTTCCTCACCACCGCGCCCGCGGCGCCCGGATAGTGAGGGACAAGCGGCCCGCAACCGGAGACCGGAAGGCCGGAGAGCAGAGGAGAGCGCCATGCGTACCGTCGAGGCGACCCACCGTGTCCAGCTCGTCTTCTCACTGTTCGACGCCGACGGGAACGGCTACCTGGAGGCCGCCGACTTCGAGCTGATGGGGAGCCGGGTGGTCGCGGCGGTGCCCACGGCCGCCGACGCCCGAAAACGCGCGCTGCTCGACGCCTTCCAGCGGTACTGGACCACACTCGTCACCGAGTTGGACGCCAACGGCGACGGGCGGGTCAGCCAGGAGGAGTTCACCGCCTGCGTCCTGGCGCCGGAGCGGTTCGCGCCGACGGTCGACGCGTTCGCCGAGGCGTTCGCCGGTCTCGGCTCCCTGGAGGAGGACGGTCTGGTCACCCGTCCCGTCTTCGGCGGCCTGATGCGGGGCGTCGGCTTCCAGCAGCCGAACATCGACGCACTGTTCGACGCCCTGAACCCCACGGACGACGACCGTGTCGCGGTGGACATCTGGGCGGAGGCCATCAGGGACTTCTACCGCCCGGAGAAGGCCGGCATCGCCGGGGACCACCTCACCGCGGGCCTGTTCGGGTGACCACCACCGATACGGCGCCGGAGCTGGATCCGGGGGTGGCGGGCGGCGTGGGCAGGACCGCGCTCATGGTGGCCGCCGCCCGCGCCATCGAGACCCACCGCCCGGACGCCCTGGCGCGGGACGAGTTCGCGGAGCGCTTCGTCCGGGCGGCGCCCGCCTCGGCCGGCTGGCCGGTCCGCCCCGAGCAGGTCCCGAGCGGGGACGCGGACCCGCTCTGGGGCCGCCTCGGCCGGTACTTCGCCCTGCGCACCCGGGTCCTGGACGACCATCTGCTCCGTACGGCGCAGACGGGCGTGCGCCAGGTGGTGCTGCTGGGCGCGGGGCTGGACTCACGGGCGTTCCGGCTCGGCTGGCCGCCCGGCTGTGTGGTCCACGAGCTCGACACCGCCGGGATGCTCGCCTTCAAACAGGCCGTGCTCGACGGGTCGGGGGCCGTCCCCGCGGCCGAGCGCAGACCGCTCGCGGCCGATCTCCGCTTCGACTGGGGCGACGCGCTGGTCGGCGCTGGTTTCGACCCGGGCGCGCCGACCGCCTGGCTCGTCGAGGGGCTGCTGCTCTACCTCCCGGCGGCGGCCGAGCGGAACATCCTCGCGACGGTGGACCGGCTGAGCGCGCCCGGGAGCACACTGGCGTACGAGATCAAGAACCTGGAGGGCGCGGACGTACGCGCCAGTCCGGTCTACACGACGACGAAGGCGCGGATCGACATCGATCTGCCGGCCCTCTTCGACCCGGATCCGCGCCCCGCGTCCGCCGCCGACCTCGCCCGGCGGGGGTGGACGGTCTCGGAGCGCTCGCCGTTCGACTTCACCCGCCTCCACGGGCGCGGCCCGCTCCCCGAGCCGACCGACGCGCTGGCGGCCAACCGCTGGATCTTCGCGGAGGCGCCCACCGGGTGAGGCCGGCGCCGCAGGCCGGCGCCGCAGGCCGTCGCCGCACGCCGTCGCCGCAGGCCGTCGCCGCACGCCGTCGCCGCAGGCCGGCGCCGCAGGTCGGCGAGGGGGCGCGGCGCTCACAGCTCCTTGTCCGGGGGCGGATCCGCGGCGTCCCCCGCGGCGGCGCGGGCTCGCACCCGGGCGGGGTACCAGCGGGTGAAGCGCAGGGCCACGACGATCGCCGCGATCTGGACGATCCACCCGGTCCAGATGTTGTCCGGGTCGTGCTGCACCAGATCGGCGTAGCCGCCCGCGACCGCCGCCACGAGGAACGCCGCACCCCACACGCCGGTGATCAGGTAGTTGGTCCGCAGGAAGACCGGCGAGCCCCAGTGCGCGCGGGGCACCTGCTCCCGCGCGTACGGAAGGGTGAAGGGCGAGCGCAGGGCCATGGAGCCGAAGGCGATGACCACCAGCGCGAGATTGGCGATCTCCCCCGCGTAGGTCTCCAGCCAGCGCAGCGCCCCAGGGGTGGCGAGCGCCCCGACGACGGCGAGCACCCCGAAGAAGGCCACGTCACAGACTTCCAGGAGCTTCCACGAGCCGTGCGGACGCCAGATCCGCCCGGCGAGCACCACGGCCACCGCGCAGGCGAGCGAGAGCCCGACCCCCAGCTCGAAGCGGCCGGGCCCCACCACCACCGCGAAGATGATCCACGGCAGCAGCCCGAGAACCGGACTGTCGAGAAGCCGGGCGGTCTCCCGCCCCGGCCCGCCACCGGTCGTCACACCCGCGCACGCTCCCTCCCGTGTCCGTTCCTCCGGCATCACGGTCGGTTCCAGGATGCTGCGAGACGCCCCACCCCGCGACACGACCCCGTGATCTCCGTGATCCATGTCACGTTCCGGAATGTGAACACATTCGGCCAGAGGGTTGTCCACGCTCTAGCCTGGCGGGTGCAGCTGGTTCGCCCTGCCCGCCAGGCAGACGCGTCGTAAGAGGGAACCCGGTGGGAATCCGGGACTGCCCCGCAGCGGTGAGCGGGAACGACCGCCGTCATACGCACTGGATCCGGACGGATCCGGGAAGCGACGGCCAGTAGGAGTCTGCCTCGGCAGACGTGCCCGCGAGTCCGAAGACCTGCCCGTTGCCCGTACGCGACCGATCGCGTGCGGATATCCCGGTGACCTCGTGGGCGGGTCGGCGTGCATACCGGACGGACGAGCGCGCCCGAGGCGCCGCGTCGACCGTCGGGTCCGTCACCCTTTCGCGCCCGCGTCCCGTCCCCGGGATGTTCAGGAGTCATCTCGCGAAGGAGATTTCCGTGACGACAGAGTCCGCAGCCGCGGCAGCACGGGCCACCGTGTACGGCTACCCCCGCCAGGGCCCGAACCGGGAACTGAAGAAGGCCGTCGAGGGGTACTGGAAGGGCCGTGTCACCGCCGACGCCCTCCGGCAGACGGCGGCCGGTCTGCGCCGGGACAACTGGCGGCAGATGGTGGACGCCGGTGTCGACGAGGTGCCCACCGGCGACTTCTCCTACTACGACCACGTCCTGGACACCAGCGTCATGGTCGGCGCCGTACCCGAGCGGCACCGTGCGGCCGTCGCGGCCGACGCGCTCGGCGGCTACTTCGCGATGGCGCGCGGCACCGAGGACGTGGCGCCGCTGGAGATGACCAAGTGGTTCGACACCAACTACCACTACCTCGTCCCCGAACTCGGCCCCGACACCGTCTTCACCGCCGACTCCACCCGGCAGGTCGCCGAGCTGACGGAGGCGCTGGCGCTCGGGCACACCGCCCGCCCGGTCCTGGTCGGCCCCGTCACCTATCTCCTGCTCTCCAAGCCCGCCCCCGGTGCGCCCGCCGACTTCGAGCCGCTGACGCTGCTGGACCGGCTGCTGCCGGTGTACGCGGAGGTCCTCGCCGATCTGCGCGCGGCCGGCGCCGGGTGGGTGCAGCTCGACGAGCCCGCGCTGGTCCAGGACCGTACGCGCGCCGAGCTGGACGCCGCAGCCCGCGCCTACCGCGTCCTCGGCGGCCTCATCGACCGGCCGAAGGCGCTGGTGGCCTCGTACTTCGACCGGCTCGGCGACGCGCTGCCCGTCCTCGCGAAGGCGCCCGTCGAGGGGCTGGCGCTGGACTTCACCGACGCCGCCGCGGCCAACCTGGACGATCTCGCCGCCGCCGGCGGGCTCCCCGGCAAGCGGCTCGTCGCGGGCGTCGTCAACGGCCGCAACATCTGGATCAACGACTACGAGAAGTCCCTCGCGACCCTCGCCACCCTCCTCGGTCTCGCCGCCCGGGTCGATGTGGCCGCGTCCTGCTCCCTCCTGCACGTCCCGCTCGACACCGCGGCCGAGGCGGACATCGACCCGCAGGTGCTGCGCTGGCTCGCCTTCGCCCGGCAGAAGACCGCCGAGATCGTCACCCTCGCGAAGGGGCTGGCCCACGGCACCGGCGCCATCACCGCCGAACTGGCGGCCAACCGGGCCGACCTCGCCTCCCGTACGGACTCCGCCCTCACCCACGACCCGGCCGTACGGGCCAGGACCGCCGCCGTCACCGACGCCGACGGCCGCCGCTCCCAGCCGTACCCCGAGCGGGCCGCGGCCCAGCGTGCCCACCTGGGACTGCCGCTGCTGCCGACGACCACCATCGGCTCGTTCCCGCAGACCGGCGAACTGCGTACGGCCCGCGCCGACCTGCGGGCCGGCCGGATCGGCACCGCCGGGTACGAGGAGCGCATCAGGGCCGAGATCCAGGAGGTCGTCGCCTTCCAGGAGAAGACCGGGATCGACGTGCTGGTCCACGGCGAGCCCGAGCGCAACGACATGGTGCAGTACTTCGCCGAGCAGCTCACCGGCTACCTCGCCACGCAGCACGGCTGGGTGCAGTCCTACGGCACCCGTTACGTCCGCCCGCCGGTGCTGGCCGGGGACATCTCCCGCCCCGCGCCCATGACGGTGCGCTGGACGACGTACGCCCAGTCCCTCACCGCACGCCCGGTCAAGGGCATGCTCACCGGCCCCGTCACCATGCTCGCCTGGTCCTTCGTCCGCGACGACCAGCCGCTCGGCGACACCGCCCGCCAGGTCGCCCTCGCCCTGCGCGACGAGGTGAACGACCTGGAGGCCGCCGGGACCTCGGTCGTGCAGGTCGACGAACCCGCCCTGCGCGAGACCCTGCCCCTGCGCGCCGCCGACCGCGCCGCGTACCTGGAGTGGGCGACCGAGTCCTTCCGCCTCACCACCGGCGGCGTACGCCCGGACACCCAGATCCACACGCACATGTGCTACGCCGAGTTCGGCGACATCGTCCAGGCCATCGACGACCTCGACGCCGATGTCATCAGCCTGGAGGCCGCCCGCTCCCACATGCAGGTCGCCCGCGAACTCGCCGCCCACGGCTACCCGCGCGAGGCCGGTCCCGGCGTGTACGACATCCACTCCCCGCGCGTACCGAGCGCGCGGGAGGCCGCCGACCTGCTGCGGACCGGCCTCAAGGCCATCCCGGCCGAGCGGCTGTGGGTCAACCCGGACTGCGGCCTGAAGACCCGCGGCTGGCCCGAGACCCGTGCCTCCCTGGAGAACCTGGTCACCGCCGCCCGTACCGTCCGGGGTGAACTGCCCACGTCCTGACGGGGAGACGCGCGGGGCCGGGGCGCCGTGTCAGGCGCCCCGGCCCCGTTCTCCGTCGGCCGCTCACCGCCGCCCGTCGACCAGACCGGACTCCCAGGCCCAGGCGGCGATCTCCACCCGGTTGCGGGCGGGCAGTTTGCTCTGCACATTGCCCAGATGGGTCTTCACCGTGCCCAGGGAGATGGAGAGTTCGGCGGCGATCTCCGCGTTGGTCAGCCCCCTGGCCACCAGCCGCACCAGCCCCTTCTCCCGTTCCGAGAGCGCGCTGTCCGGCTCCCGGGGCGCGGGCCCCGCGCCGGTGAGGTGGCGCAGCAGCCGTACGGTGACAGCCGGGCTCACCAGCGCCTCGCCGGAGGCCGCCGCCCTGATGGCCTCGACCAGCAGGGCGGGCCCGGAGTCCTTGATCAGGAAGCCGGAGGCGCCTTCGGTCAGGGCGCGCCGGACGTACTCGTCGTCGTCGAACGTCGTGACCACGACGACCTTCGGCGGGTCCACGGTGCCGGGGCGGGTCAGCCTGCGCAGCGCCTCCAGCCCGTCCATACGGGGCATGCGGATGTCCATCAGCACCACGTCGGGGCGGTGGCGCCCGGCGAGTTCCAGCGCGTGCACCCCGTCCACGGCCTCCCCGACGACGTCGATGTCGTCCTCCGCGGCGAGGATCATCGCGAACCCGGCCCGGACCATCGCCTGGTCGTCGGCGATCAGCACCCGGATCGTCATGAGGCCACCGCCCCGGCCGTGACCACCGGGAGCGCCGCCTCGACCGCCCAGCCGCCGCCCGTCACCGGGCCCGCCCGGAGGCTTCCGCCGATCAGGCCCACCCGCTCGGACAGGCCCTTCAGCCCGAAGCCGCCGTGCGGGAGGGGGCGCGGCTGCCCGTCGTCGCCGACCCGTACGGTGACCCGGTCGCCCGTACGGTCCACGCGCACCCGCACCTCGGTGCAGCCGTGGGCGTGTTTCCGTACGTTGGTGAGGGCCTCCATCACCACCCGGTGCACGGTCGTGGTCACCTCCACCGGCAGGTCGTCGAAGCTCCCCTCCAGGTCGAGCCGGCCCCGGGCGCCGCCGACGGCCGAGAACTCCTCGACCAGCGACCGCACTTCACCGATGCCCGCGAGCGGGGTCAGGGCCACTTCCCCGTCGGCGTCGCGCAGCATCCCCACCATGTGCCGCATGGAGGTCAGCGCCTCCGAACCCGCCTGCTCGATCCGCTGGAGCGCGGGCGGCACCAGTTCGGGCCGCCGGTCCGCCATCGCCTGGGCCCCCTGTGCCTGGACGACGATGCCGGTCACATGGTGGGCGACGAAGTCGTGCAGATCCCTGGCGAACTCGGTGCGCTGCTCCAGCCTGAGCGCCGCCGCCTGCCGCCGCCGGTCCGCCAGGAGCAGACGCATCCCGAGCCCGATGCCCAGCAGCGTGACCGCTCCCAGGGCGAAGAGCAGCGCCAGGATGACGGTGGACTGCCGCGCGGTGACCGCCACCGGCCGCAGCACGATCGCCGCGTACAGCAGGGGGACGGCCGGCGCCGCCCAGGAGGGCCTCGCGCGCCGGGCGACGAGCAGCAGGAGCGCGCCCAGCGCCGCCGGTTCGGCGAATCCGATCGCCTGGGAGCCGGCCCTCATCTCCACGTGCAGGTAGCCGGAGACGCACAGCGACACGAACGCGGCGGCGGCGCCGGCCAGGGGCAGCGCCCGGCTGCCGAGCCGGGGCGACACCACGGCGAGCACGACCGCCAGCAGGGCGCCGATCAGCTTGGCGGGGCCGTGCTCCACGACCCAGTAGAAGCCGGCCGCCGCGTCCAGCACGACCAGGCCGGCCAGGCACACGACCAGCAGCAGCCAGGCCGTGGCCGGCAGGAACAGCGCGCGCTCTCTGCCTCCGGTGCGCCCGGCCGCTCCGTACGCCGTCTCCGCCATCGCTCTCCCCGCCCCTCCGGCCGACCGGCCGAAAGTCTGAGCCGGCCGCGCGTGATCTGTCTTTCGCCCGATCCGCCGCCGGGCACGGCCGAGGAGAGTGGTGCGCACCGGGCGACGTTCGCCATTCGTCACAAAGGAGCATGTCATGGCCACGGCCGATGTCACCCGGGCGGGGACGCCGAAAGCGCCTAAACCCCCATGAACAGGACTCGCGCCCGCTCTCCTCTTCTCCCCCTCCCCTCCCTCCACGCACAGGAGCCACACATGGACCACGCGGTGACACGCCACGGAAGCGGAACGGAGCCCGCGATCGAGGCCCAGGGGCTCGGCAAGAAGTACCGGCGCGGCTGGGCCCTGCGGAACGTCTCCTTCCGGCTGCCCGCCGGGCGGGTCTGCGGCCTCGTCGGCCCCAACGGCGCCGGCAAGAGCACCCTGATGGGCCTGGCCACCCATATGATCCGGCCGACGACCGGCGCCCTGCGGGTGTTCGGCGCGGAACCCGGGTCGACGGAGTCGGTCCTGCGCACCGCGTTCCTCACCCAGGAGAAGCCGCTGTTCCGGCGCTTCACCGTGGCCGAGACCCTGCGGCTGGGCCGCGAACTCAACCCCCGCTGGGACCAGGCGGTCGCCGAGGGCATCGTCCGCGCCGGCCAGGTGCCGATGGAGGCGAGGATCGGCACCCTGTCCGGCGGGCAGCGCACCCGCGTCGCCTTCGCCCTGGCCTTCGGGAAACGCCCCGACCTGCTCATCCTCGACGAGCCGATGTCCGATCTGGACCCGCTGGTCCGCCGCGAGCTGATGGCCACGCTGAGGGCGGAGGCCGCGCAGCACGGCACGACGGTGCTGGTCTCCTCGCACCTGCTCGCCGAGCTGGAGTACATCTGCGACTACCTCCTCGTCATCGCGGACGGCGGGCTGCGCCTCGCGGGCGAGGTGGACGAACTGCGTGCCGCGCACGCCCTGTTCGCCGTCCCGGCGGACGGCTCGCGCTCCTCCGTCGCCCCGCACACGGTCGTCGACTCCCATGTCGGCGAGGGCCGGCCGGGCCTCCTGGTACGTCTCGGCGCCCCCGTCGAGTACGGCGGCCGGGCCGAGCCGCCCACCCTGGAGGAGCTGCTGCTCGCCTATCTGCGCTCCCCCGACGCGCCCGCGCTGATCGCGCCCAGCGCTCAGGTCGGCGACATCCACGACATCATCGCCCGCGACCGTACGAAGGCTGTGACCGCATGACCACGCTCACCCGTGACCCGGCCCGCACGGCGCCCGCCGGCACCGCCCGGAAGATCGGCAGGCCCCGGCTCGGCGGTACGGTCTGGCTCGTCTGGCGCCAGCACCGCGCCGCGTTCTGGACGATCATCACCGTCACCCTCGTCGGCGTGCTCGCCATGCTCCACCTGCGCGAGCAGATGATGGCCTTCCTCTCCGCCCAGGAACCGACCTCACGGAGGTCCGGCGGCCTGCCGTCCGGGTTCGAGACCCACGTCGACCGTCTGCTGGGCATCGGGGGCTACCTCGGCTACCTCCCCGTCCTGGCCGGTGTCCTCCTCGGGGCTCCGCTCTTCGCGGGCGACCTGGAGTCCGGCACCGCCAAGCTGGTGACCTCGCAGTCCATCGGACGGCGGCGGTGGCTCACCGTGAAGCTCGCCGTTCCCGCCGCGCTGCTCGCCCTGTCGACCGGCGTGCTCAGCGCCGTCCTCACCCAGTGGTGGCACCCGGTCAAGGGGCTCTCCCAGGGCCTCATATGGACCTCCTTCTTCAGCGTCACGGGGGTCGTGCCCGTGGCCTACGCGCTGCTCATGTTCACCGTGGGCGCGGCGGCCGGTCTGCTCCTGCGCCGCACGCTGGTGTCGATGGTGGTCACGCTCGGCATCGTCGTGGCGATCGAGTTCCTCTGGAGCGAGGTCTGGCGGAGCCTGGGACACACCATGTCGATCAGCACCGACCAGGGCGTCGGAGGCGGCGCGGTACCGCCGGAGCTGCCCGCCGAGGCGGAACAGCTCGGCCAGGGCACCTACTTCCTCACCGGCTCCGGCGACCGCCTGGAGTGGACGACCTGCCTCGACCGGATGGACGACGACCGCGCGCACACCGCCTGTCTGCAAGCCAAGGACGTCGTCGGCTGGTCCATCGACTACCTCCCGGTCGACCAGATGCAGACGATGCAGTGGCTCGGGGCGGGCGCCATGCTCACGATCGCGGCCCTCCTCGTCGCGTCCATCCTCACCTGGGGCCGCACACGCCTCCTGTGATCCCGGCGGGCACACCCCGGGAGCCCGCGCGCCGCCGAACTCCTCGCC
>NZ_JBHZDA010000076.1:15345-34928 GCF_042755665.1 Streptomyces sp. NPDC059142 | reverse complement strand
GAGGCGGACCTCCGGGGCCGTCGGCGTTCCCGCGTCCCTACACCTGGGGCAGGTTCTCGCCCTGCACCGCCTGGATCTCCAGCTCGATCCTGAGCGTGGTCCCGATGGCCGCGATGCCCGCCTGCACCACCTGGTTGTAGTTCATGGCGAACTCCGCGCGGTGCAGCTCCGTCGTGGCGTGGAACGCCGCCCGGACACCGCCCCACGGGTCCGGGCCCGTGCCCAGGTAGCTCAGGTCCAGGTCCAGCTCCCGTACGACGCCGTGCAGCGCCAGCCGGCCGTGCACCTTCCAGCGGTCCGGGCCCGCCGGGGTCACCCCCGTACCGCTGTACGTGATCTCCGGGAAGCGCTCCACGTCCAGGAAGTCCGGCGACCTGAGGTGCTTGTCGCGCAGTCCGTTGCCGGTGTCGATGGTCGCCGCGTTGATGACCGCCTCCACGCGCGCCTGCTCGGGCCCGCCGCCGGTGTCCAGGATCTCGATCCGGCCGCCGAACTCGGTGAACCGCCCGCGCACGCTGGAGATCCCCAGGTGCTGGGCGACCGCGCCCACCGACGAGTGCGCCGGGTCGATGCTCCACACCCCCGGCGGCGGCAGCTCGACGCCGCCCTGCCGGGCCAGCGTCACCGTGCCGAGGTCCGCCCGGCCGGTCCTGGTGACCAGGGCCGTGGAGGCGACCGGCGCGTAGCCGACGGCCGTGACGACCACCGTGTACGGGCCCGGCACGAGCGGCGAGTCGTCGCGTACGGTCCCCTCCTCGTCCGCCCCCGTCCGCAGTACCTGTGTGCCCGTCATGTCGGTCATGGTCACGATCGCGTGCTGGACCGCCCAGCCGTCCCGCGTCCGTACCTGTCCGCGAAGTCCCATCCCTGTTCTCTCCTCGATCATGCGGATCCCGCTGCCACCCTCAACAGGGCCCCGGCGAGGGGGTGTCGGGCAGGGTACGGCCCGACACCCCGCGCGCGGGAGGGGGAACTACGCTCCGGGGTGCGCGAGTTCGATGTCGTGGCCGTCGATCCCGCGTCCCGCGACCGTCAGCGCACCGGCCACCGGAGGGTATCCGGTGGCGATCACCGTGTACTCGCCCGAGTCGAGGTCGGCGAAGGCGTACGCCCCGTCGTCCCCGGTCGTCGCCGTGGCGACGACGTTCCCGGCCGCGTCCACCAGCGTCACCCGCGCGTCCTGCGCGGGGCGCCGGTCGGCGCCCGCCCGGACGGTGCCCTGGACCAGGGCGCCCGCCTGGAGCGCGACCTCGACCCGGGTGACGCCCTGGCCGCCGATCTCCACCGGCAGCGCCTGCGGACGGAAGCCCACCGCGTTCACCGCGACCGTCACCGCGCCGGGGATCAGCTCGCCGAACGCGAACTCGCCCTGCTCGGTGGAGTTCCCGGTGGCCAGCACGTCACCGCGTACATCGGTGACGATGACCATCGCGCCCTCGACGGCCGCACCGCTCTCCGCGGCGCGCACGGTCCCGGTGAGGCCGCTCGTACCGGAGAGCAGGATGTCGTACGCGAGCGGCTCGTCGCCGACGACCACCGTGGACGCCTGCGGCTGGAAGCCGTCGGCGGAGGCGATCAGTACGTACGAGCCGGCGCCCGGCGCGTCCAGCGCGTAGCCGCCGTCGGCCTGGGAGACCGAGCGGGCCAACTGGCGTCCGGCGAGGGAGATCAGGGTGACGGCGGCGCGGGGCACCGGGGCGCCCTCGGAGCCGAGCACCGCGCCCCGCACGACGGAGCCGGGGGTTCCGGCCGATGCGGTGATCAGCGCCGTCGTGGTGGCCGCCGGGGCCGCGGACGGCGCGGCGGCGAGGGCGGGTTCGGCGCCCAGCGACCCCATCGGGGCCACGGAGGCGGCGGGCACCGCGACCGCCGCGGTCGCACCCGCGCTCGCCGCGAACGGCTCGGGGGCGGTCTCCGCGGTGGCCGGGGTGATCTCGGCGCTGTCGTCCCCGGCACGGGTCTTCAGCGCGACCTCCTTGATGAACAGGGTCAGGATGAACGCGACCAGCGCCGCGGGAGCCGCGTACAGGAAGACGTTCGCGACACCGTGTCCGTACGCCGCCTCGATGACCGGGCGCAGCGGCGCGGGCAGCGCGGCGAGGTCCGGGATGCCGCCGCCGCCCGTACCGGCGTGGCCCAGGGCCGCGCCCTGCGGACCGAGGTCGGCCAGGCCCTCCTTGACGTAGTGCGTGATCCGGTTGCCGAGCACGGCGCCCAGCACCGAGACGCCGACCGCACCGCCCAGCGAGCGGAAGAAGGTGACGGTGGAGCTGGCGGAGCCGAGGTCCTGCGGGGCGACCTGGTTCTGCGTGGCGAGGACCAGGTTCTGCATCATCATGCCGACGCCGAGTCCCATGACCGCCATGTAGACGGCCACGTGCCAGTACGGGGTGTCGTACCGGATGGTGCCGAGCAGCGCCAGCCCGGCCGTGGTGAGCGCGCCACCGCTGACCAGCCAGATCTTCCAGCGGCCCGTCTTGGTGATGACCTGGCCCGAGATGGTGGACGAGAGGAAGAGTCCGCCGATCATCGGGATGGTCATGACGCCGGACATCGTCGGCGACTTGCCCCGGGCGAGCTGGAAGTACTGGCTGAAGAAGATGGTGCCCGCGAACATCGCGACCCCGACGAAGAGCGAGGCCAGCGAGGCGAGGGTGATGGTGCGGTTACGGAACAGCCGCAGCGGGATGATCGGTTCCTTGGCCTTCGACTCGACGAGGACGAAGAGCAGGCCGAGCACCACCGAGCCGCCGACCATGGCGTACGTCTGCCACGAGATCCAGTCGTACTTGTCGCCCGCGAAGGTCACCCAGAGGAGCAGCAGGGAGACGGCCGCGCTGATGAAGAAGGCGCCGCCCCAGTCGACCTTGACCTCGCGCTTGACGACGGGGAGCTTCAGGGTCTTCTGGAGGACGATCAGCGCGATGACCGCGAACGGCACGCCGACGTAGAAGCACCAGCGCCAGCCCAGCCACGAGGTGTCGGTGATGACGCCGCCGAGAAGCGGGCCGCCGACGGTGGCGACGGCGAAGGTCGCGCCGAGGTAGCCGCTGTACCGGCCGCGCTCGCGCGGGGAGATCATCGCGGCCATGACGATCTGGGCGAGGGCGGAGAGCCCGCCGACGCCGATGCCCTGGAAGACCCGGCAGGTGATCAGCATCGCGGCGTTCTGCGAGAGGCCGGCCACCACGGAGCCCAGGACGTAGATGATCAGGGCTATCTGGACCAGCAGCTTCTTGCTGAAGATGTCGGAGAGCTTGCCCCACAGGGGGGTGGAGGCGGTCATCGCCAGCAGCGAGGCGGTCACCACCCAGGTGTAGGCGCTCTGGCCGCCGCCGAGGTCGGAGATGATCTCGGGGAGGGCGTTGGAGACGATCGTCGAGGAGAGGATCGCGACGAACATCCCTAGCAGGAGCCCGGAGAGCGCCTCCATGATCTGACGGTGTGACATCGGCGTGCCGTTCGCGGGGGCGGGGTCGCCGCCGCGCTTGGCGTGGCCGCCCCGCACACCCGTTGGTGTGGTCGTAGCCATGTGATTCCTTGTCTTACGTCTCTTGCCGCATGGGTGTACGGGCGTATGAGTCAGGTGTGTCGTGCTGGTTCTGCCGGTCGTGCTGGTTCTGCGGGTCGCGGTCCGGCTGGTCGTGCCGGGCCTGCCGGTCGTGCTGGTCGTGCTGGTCGGCGGGCCGGCTTTCGTACCGGTCGTCGTACCGGACGTCGTGCCGGTCACGGCAGTCGCCGAAGCTGCTGCGCAACCTGCCGAGCAGCGCGTTGAGCTGTCCGACCTCGTCGTCGGTCCAGTCGTCGAGCGTCCGGGCGAACATGTCGGTCACCCGCCGGTCCAGCTCCCCGAGGAGTTCCCGCCCCGGGGGCGTGAGCCGCAGGATGCGCGAACGCTTGTCGGCCGGGTCGGGCAACCGCTCGATCCAGCCACGTTCCGCGGCGTGCGCGACATGTCTGCTGGTCACCGACATGTCGACGGCCAGCAGCTCGGCGAGTCCGCTCATCCGCATCTCGCCGTGCCGTTCCAGCAGGGTCAGTACGGCGGCGGAGCCCCCCGGGCAGTCGGCGGGCAGAATCCGCGCGAGGCTGCGTTTGACGGCTCCGACGGCACTGATCTGCCGGGAAAGTTCCGCGTACTGGCTGTGTGCGGCCGCCATGGCCCCTCCCGACATCTTGTTGCTTAGGGCAACCATAAGACCATAGGATCAGTTGGTTGCTGAAGGCAAACTAAATCGGGCTCTTCGCGGTAAAGGAACCCAAAAGGCTTCGCATGCGGGAGGTCATGAGCATGATCGCGCGCAGGGCGGGGAGGGGATCCGGGCGGAATCCGGGGTGATCATGGAGTACGGAACGGCCTCGGTCGGCCATCAGCCCCGAACCCGGGGTTGGGCGGGGCGCACGGGTTCGCTAGGGTCCTGCCGTATGGCACACAACCCCCATGCCCCGCAGGGACCCGAGGGAACTCCTGACCCGGCGGGCAGCACCCAGATGTTCCGTGCGTTTGTCGACGACGGAGAGCCCGAGCGCCGGCAGGCGGTTCCGCAGCAGAGCGGGCCGAAGACCGGAGTGATCGTCGGTGTGGTCGCGGCCGTCGTGGTCCTGGCCGTGGTGGCCTGGCTGGCCTTCGTCTGACACCGAGGCCTTGTCACCCTGGCCTGTGACATCGAGGGGTACGCGGAACTCCGCGGACCCGTCGGACCCGTCGGACTCCTCATGTTCGTCGTGCCGGAACCCCGCCCGCGTCGTCGTCCGGCGCCTTCTCCGGAAAGCCGTGCTTTCCCGAAGGCCGGACGGTGGGCGGGGTCCGCGTGCCTCAGTCCGAGATCAGACCTTCCCGCAACTGCGCGAGCGTACGGGTCAGCAGCCGCGAGACGTGCATCTGCGAGATGCCGACCTCCTCGCCGATCTGCGACTGCGTCATGTTCGCGAAGAACCGCAGCATGATGATCTGCCGTTCGCGGGGCGGGAGTTTGGCGAGCAGCGGCTTCAGCGACTCGCGGTACTCGACGCCCTCCAGCGCCATGTCCTCGTAACCGAGCCGGTCCGCGAGCGAGCCCTCCCCGCCGTCGTCCTCCGGCGAGGGCGAGTCCAGCGAGGACGCCGTGTACGCGTTGCCGACCGCGAGGCCGTCGACCACGTCCTCCTCGGACACGCCCAGCACGGCGGCGAGTTCGGGCACGGTCGGGGAGCGGTCCAGCTTCTGCGCCAGCTCGTCGCTGGCCTTGGTGAGCGCCAGACGCAGCTCCTGGAGCCGTCGCGGCACCCGTACCGACCAGGACGTGTCCCGGAAGAAGCGTTTGATCTCACCGACGACGGTCGGCATCGCGAACGTCGGGAATTCCACGCCCCGTTCGCAGTCGAACCGGTCGATCGCCTTGATCAGGCCGATCGTGCCGACCTGGACGATGTCCTCCATCGGCTCGTTACGGCTGCGGAAGCGGGCCGCCGCGTACCGCACCAGCGGCAGGTTCAGCTCGATGAGGGTGTCGCGTACGTAGGTGCGCTCCGGGCTGTCCTGGTCGAGCACGGCGAGCCGCAGGAACAGGGAGCGGGACAGAGTACGGGTGTCGATGGCTTCCGGCTGGGACGCCCGTGGCTGGACCACATGGTCCTGGTCCACATGGTCGAGAGCATCGGGCGCGGGAGCGCTCTTCGTGAGCGTGAGCACCTTCGAGCTGCCCTGTTCTACGGACATGCCACCCCCTTGAGGTCGCGGACGGTCGCGTCGGCCGCTCCCGTCGGAGGAACGCAGCCTCCACCTGAATACCGGTGCCGAGGCCGCGGCAAACGCGGTTCCAGCAGAATGTCACATGTCGGCAACACGCTGTAGTGACAAGTCGACATGTGAGTGCTGGATATGTCCGGTAAGGGTGCGGTATGGGGTATTTCGTCACAGGGGAGGAAGGTCCGGGGTTCTACCCCTGGGGGCTACGCCTCGATCCGATTTGCGGATCGCAACCTCGCGAAGCTGCGCGCGAGAAGCCTTGACACATGCATCTGGGATACGCCCAGTTCCTGACTGATCTGCGACTGCGTCAGGTTGTTGTAGTACCGGAGCATCAGGATCCGCTGTTCCCGTTCCGGCAGTTGCACCAGCAGATGCCGGACCAGGTCGCGGTGTTCCACCCCGGCCAGCGCGGGGTCCTCGTAGCCGAGCCGGTCCAGCAGCCCCGGGAGCCCGTCGCCCTCCTGTGCGGCCTCCAGGGAGGTCGCGTGGTAGGAGCGGCCGGCCTCGATGCAGGCGAGGACCTCCTCCTCGGAGATCTTCAGCCGCTCGGCGATCTCGGCGGTCGTGGGGGAGCGGCCGTGGGCGGTCGTCAGGTCCTCGGTGGCGCCGGTGACCTGGACCCACAGTTCGTGGAGGCGGCGCGGTACGTGGACCGTCCGCACGTTGTCCCGAAAGTAGCGTTTGATCTCGCCGACGACGGTCGGCATCGCGAAGGTGGGGAACTGGACGCCCCGTTCCGGATCGAACCGGTCGATGGCGTTGATCAGCCCGATCGTGCCGACCTGGACGACGTCCTCCATCGGCTCGTTACGGCTGCGGAAGCGGGCGGCGGCGTACCGCACGAGCGGCAGGTTCGCCTCGATGAGCGCTCCGCGCACGCGGGCGTGCTCCCTGGTGCCGGGCTCCAGCCCTTTCAGCTCGCCGAAGAGGACCTGGGTGAGCGCCCGGGTGTCCGCGCCGCGGCTCTGCGCCGAGGTGCGCTGCTCGGGCTCGGTCCTGCGCTCGGTCTCGATCTGGGGCGGCACTTGAGGCGTAGTACTGGCCGGCACGGTGACGCCACCCCTTTGCGGTCGACTACGTCAACTCATCCGTCAAAAGCGGTCATAGCATCACAAGACATGTCCACTGTGTGCAAGCACCCGAAAAAACCGTGTTGACGGTGAGATGGGGTAATAAACCCAAAAACCCCACACCGGGGAGGTGTGGGGCGAGGTGGGTGAACGGCTCAGAACTCGTAGTCGGCGATCACCCAGGTGGCGAATTCACGCCACTGTGCGACGGCCGCCTGGTGCGCGGGGTGGTCCAGATAGCGCTGGAGGGCGTCGCGGTCGGGGACGGCCGAGTTGATGGCGAAGTCGTAGGCGATCGGCCGGTCGGTGATGTTCCAGGCGCACTCCCAGAACTCCACCTCCGGGACCTGCCCGCCCAGCTCCGCGAAGGCGCGGGCGCCCGCCTCCACCCGCGGCTCGTCGCGCGAGACGCCTTCGGCGAGCTTGAAGAGGACCAGGTGGCGGATCAAGGGGCACTCCTTGGGGGGCGGACGGCGCCGCGTCCGGCGGCGGCCGGGCTCTTCCGTCCGGGCTCGGACGGAAGGCCCTAGTTGATGAGCGCCGACATGAAGTCCCCGACGCCCTGTGCGGCGCTCGAAATGCCCTCGAACCCTACCTGGACGAGGTCCGCGGCCCGGTCGGGGGAGGTGATGATCGTGTACAGCACGAAGACGGTGAGCCCGTACAGCACGATCTTCTTCGCTTGCCCCATCGGCCGCTTCCTTCCCGGTCTCCCCACGTGCGGTCGCGAGAGTCTAACCGTATGAACGGCAATGGCCTGAGGCTGGTTTTCCCTTGATACGGCATTTATGGACCAAGGGCCCGGAAGTCCGGGCCCTTTGCCGGGTGGTGCGGACCCGGGCGGGCCCCACGATGGAGGTGCGCCCAGCGGATCCGGCAAGAGTCCGCGGGCGACGAACCGGCCCCCCTCTGCGGGGCCCGTGCCGCGCACTCCCCCCTGACGCGGTGCGGGCCCAAGGGGCCGGTTCCCCGGGGGGAGCGGCTTCATCCCCCCCCCGATGCCGCTCCCCCCGTCAGGCTTTCCCCGTCACGCTTCCCTCATCAGGCTTGCCCCGTCATGCGTGCCCCGGACTCAGCGGCAGAGGGCGCTGTCCACCACGTCGTCCATCTGCTGGAGGTCGGAGAGCCCGCCGGGCAGGACGGTGACCGCGAAGCTGACGGCCCTGCCGTCCTCCGTGACGCCGCCGCGGGTCTCGTACCCCGGGATGTCCCCGCCGTGCCCCCAGTACACGCCGCCGTTCGACAGCGGCTGGCTCTTGAGGCCGAGTCCGTAGCGGGCGCCGGCCCCCGGGTGACCGGTGGCCGGGACGGTGGTGCGCATCGCGTCGAGCTGCGCGGGCTCCAGCAGCTCGCCGTCGAGCAGCGCGACGAGGAACGTGTTCAGCTCCTCGTTGGTGGAGACCATCGCCCCCGCCGCCCACGCCGAGCCGGGGTCGGAGACCGAGACGTCCCGCAGCGGCTCGCCCGGCAGGCCCGGGTGGTACCCCTTGGGGTGCTCCTCGCGGATCGTCATCTCGCCGGGCAGCGGGAAGTACGTGTGCCGGAGCCCGATCCGCCGGACGACCCGCTGGGTGATCACTTCGCCGAGCGGCCGGCCGGTGACCTTCTGCACGATCAGCCCGGCGACGATGTAGTTGGTGTTGCTGTACTCCCACCGCTCGCCGGGCTCGAAGGACGCCTTCCCCTCCAGGGCCATGGCGATCAGTTCGCGCGGCTCCAGGTAGCGCTGCTGGAAGGCGGCGTAATCGCCCGCGACGGCCTGGACGTACTCCGGCAGTCCGCTGGTCTGCTGGAGGAGCTGTCGTACGGTGATCCGGCACCCGTCGATCCCCTCGCCCCGCAGCAGCCCCGGCAGATAGGTCTCGACCGGCTCGTCGAGCCCGATCTCCCCCTCGCCGACCAGTTGCAGGACCACCACCGCGGTGAACGTCTTCGTGTTGCTGCCGATACGTATCTGCCCGTCGGCGGGGGCCGGGGCGGGGGCCGCGAGGTCGCCGGTCCCGGCGGCGTACGTCCGCGTACGGCCGTCCCGTTCCCGGGTGGCGGCCAGGGCGGCGGGGCGTACGCCGTCGCGCACCAGCTCGTCCACCAGCCCCTGCATCACGTCGCCGCCGTGCTGGTCCCGCTCGTCCCGCTCGTTCCGGGGGGCGCTGCGGCGGGCGGCGGAGACGGCGGCGGGGACGTGCTCGGGCATGCGGAAACTCCTCCAGGGCGGTCGGCCGGGCCATGGCGGCCCGGCAGGTCTCCAGTCTGCCCGCCGCCCCTGTGCGGGCGTCATCCGGCTTGCAGGTGTGACCGGGGTGGTGCTGAGTACACCCCAGGCCGGGCCCGCGGAGGGGTCACGCCCGCAGATAGGCGAGTACGGCCAGCACGCGCCGGTGGCCCGCGTCGGTCGTGGGCAGCCCCAACTTGGTGAAGATGTTGCCGATGTGTTTGTGCACCGCGCCCGCGGAGACGGTCAGCAGACCGGCGATCGTCGCGTTCGAGTGGCCCTCCGCCATCAGCCCCAGCACCTCGCGCTCGCGCGGGGTCAGGCTGTGCAGCGGGTCGTCGGCCCGGCGGCGTACCAGCAACTGGGCGACGACCTCCGGGTCCATCGCCGTACCGCCGTCGGCCACCCGCTGGAGCGCGTCCAGGAAGTCGGTGACCTTCCCCACCCGCTCCTTGAGCAGATAGCCCACCCCGCCGCTGCCGTCGGCCAGCAGCTCGGTGGCGTAACTGTCCTCGACGTGCGCCGACAGGACGAGCACCGCGAGCCCCGGCTGCCTGCGCCGTGCCTCCACGGCGGCGCGCAGCCCCTCGTCGCGGTAGGTCGGCGGCATCCGTACGTCCACGAGCGCGACGTCGGGCCGGTCGGCGGCGACGGCGGCCAGCAGGTCGGTGCCGTTGTCGACGGCGGAGCTGACCTCGATGCCCTCGGCGCGCAGCAGATGGGTGAGGCCGGCCCGGAGCAGGGCGTCGTCCTCGGCGATCACGATGCGCACGGGCTCACACTCCCAGGGGGATGTCGGCGCGCAGCACGGTGGGTCCGCCGCGCGGGCTGGTCAGCCGGGTCGTACCGTCGAACGCTGCCACGCGGCGTCCGATCCCGACGAGCCCGGTGCCGAGGGCTTCGTCGGCGCCGCCGCGGCCGTCGTCCGTGACCTGGACGGTGAGCAGGTCGCCGTCCGCGTGGAGCGCCACGGCGATCCGCCGCGCCCCGCTGTGCTTGACGGCGTTGGTGAGCGCCTCGGCGACCACGAAGTAGGCGGCGGCCTCGACCGCGGCGGGCGCGCGCGGCAGCTCCCCCGCCTCCAGCGTGCAGTCGATCGCGCAGTTCGAGACCAGCGCCGCGACCGCGCCGGAGAGCCCGCGGTCGGTCAGCACGGGCGGATAGATGGAGCGGACCACCTCGCGCAGTTCGGCGAGCGCCTCGGTGGCCGCGCTCCGGGCGGTGAGCACCATGGGCAGGGCGGACTCCGGGTCGCGGTGCAGGGCGCGTTCGACCATGCCGAGGTGCATGACGACGGCGACGATACGGTTCTGCGTCCCGTCGTGGAGGTCGCGTTCGATGCGCCGCAGCTCGGTGCCGTGCGCTTCGAGCGCGGCGGCCCGGGTGGCGGTGACCTCGGCCAGACGCGCCACGAGGGAGGTCTTCGGCGGTGCGAGCCGCACGGCGGCGATCCGTGCGTACCAGCGGGCCAGCGGCGGGACGAGGAGCAGCCCGAACACCCCGTACCCGGCGGCGGTGGCCAGCGCGAGACCGGCGCCGCCCCACGAGTCGACCGGGACGTCCAGCGTGGTCCCGGCGCCGGGGACGACGGGCCAGAGCACGGCGATCGCCACGTTCTGCACCACACCGGCCGGAGCCCCGACGCCCACCAGCCCGGTGAGCGTGCCGAGCGTGGCCTGGAGGGTCAGCCAGCCGATGTCGCGGCGGGTGCCGGGGCTGGTCAGCACGGCGGCGACGTCGGCGTCCGCGCCGGCGTCCTCCCGCGCGGGCGGCGGGATCGGCGTACCGAGGAACGCGCCGGTACGGCGCCGCTCGAACGCGGCGAGGCGGCGGACCCACCGGGCGGTACGGGGCAGCAGCGGCAGGGTGACGAGCGGGGCGACGCTCAGCACGAGCGCGATGAGGGCGAACCAGGCGGCGATGCCGGACCCCGCGCCGATCGCGAGGAACCTCACCTGCCGGGGCATCTCCCGCGCCCATGTCCGGAGCCGGGGCCGCCGGCTGCCCGGGGCGGGGTCGGTCACGTCGGGGTTGCTCCCTGGCACGCGCATGGTGGAGTGGGCTCTACCTTCGATCATGGCACGCGCGGGATGGTTCGTGTCAATGGCCCCGCCCTACCGTCGGAACGTCGACGCGGTCCAGCGCTCGACCGCACTGTCGGCGCACGGACGAAGGGTCGGGGCATGGGGACGAAGGGGTGGCTGAAGGCGCCGGGAGGGGCGCGCCCGCCGCAGCCGCGGACGCACTTCGCGGTACGGCTGGAGGAGGCGACGGCGGTGTACGGCCGGGGCGGAACGAGCGGTTCCACCGGCACGCGCGGCTCACGGGGCACACGTGGCTCAGCCGGTACGGGCGGCTCACGGGGCACGCGCGGCTCAGGCGGTACGGGCGGTACGCCGGGTGCGGACGGCCCGGACGGCCCGGGCGGCCCCGCCGAGGTCGTCGCGCTGCGCGGGGTGACGGCCGGCGTCCGGCGCGGCGCGTTCACGGCCGTCATGGGCCCGTCCGGCTCCGGCAAGAGCACCTTCCTGCATCTGGCGGCCGGCCTGGAACGGCCCACGTCCGGACGGGTCCTGCTCGGCGACACCGACCTGTCCACGCTCGACGAGACCGCCCTGACCGAGCTGCGCCGCGACCGGATCGGCTTCGTCTTCCAGGCGTACAACCTGATCCCCGCGCTCGGCGTCACCGACAACATCACCCTGCCGCTGCGCTTCGCGGGACGTACCGCCGACCCCGCCCGGCTCGCCGAGATCGCCTCCGCGGTCGGGCTCGACGGGCTGCTGGACCGGCGGCCGAACGAGCTCTCCGGCGGCCAGCAGCAGCGCGTGGCCATCGCCCGCGCGCTGGTGACCCGCCCCGACGTGGTCTTCGCCGACGAGCCGACGGGCGCGCTCGACACCAACACCGGGGCGCAGGTGCTGCGGCTGCTGCGCGGGCTGGTCGACACGCTCGGCCAGACGGTGGTGATGGTCACCCACGACCCGGTCGCCGCCTCGTACGCGCACCACGTCCTCTTCCTCGCCGACGGCCGGATCGTCGGCGAGATCGACGCCCCCACACCGGAGTCGGTCGCGGCGCGGATGACCCACCTGGGGGAGCGGTGAAGAACTCCAGGAGCGCCACCGGCTCCACGCTCTCCTTCGCCTGGCAGTCGATCCGCGCCCGCCGCACCGAGTTCGTCGCCTCGTTCCTCGCGGTGCTCGGCGGCTCGGTCCTCGTGACGGCCTGCGGGGTGCTGCTCCAGTCGGGACTGTTCGCCGGGATCGCCCCGCAGCGGTACTCGGCCGCCCCCGTCGTGGTCGGCGCCGCCCAGTCGGTCAGGGCGGAGGTGCCGGAAGGCCCCGACGTCGTGGAAGCGCTGCCCGAGCGGGCGATGCTGCCGGCGAAGGCGGTGGAGAGCGTCGCGGCGGTCCCGGGCGTCCGCACGGCGATCGGGGAGATCAGCTTCCCGGCGACGCTGACCGCCGCGAACGACCGTACGGTTGCGGCCCCGTCCGGCGGTGCGATGCTCGGCCACGGCTGGGGCTCGGCCCCGCTCACCCCGTACACGCTGCGCGCGGGCGCGCCCCCGCGCGGCCCCGGCGAGGTGGTGCTCGACGCGGAGACCGCCGGACGCGCGGGCGCCGGTGTCGGGTCGACGGTACGGATCGCGACGGCGGACGGCGCCGTACCGTACCGGGTCGCCGGGGTGGCGGCGCCGCCGAAGGGCGACGGACTGCCGCGCCAGTCGGCCCTGTTCTTCACCGACGACCGGGCGCGCGCCCTCTCCGGGCACCCCCGGGAGGTCGCGGCGGTCGGGATCCTCGCGGAGCCGGGCGTACGGACGGACGCGCCGGGCGGGCTGGCCGGGCTGGCCGGGCTGTTCGGCGGCGGGTCCGCGGACGACGCGCTCACGCACCGTGTGGCACGGGCCCTGGCGGACGAGGGGCTGGACGGCGACCGGGTGGTGGTGCGCGCGGGTGTGGAGCGCGGCGAGGTCGAGTTCCTGGGGGCGGCCCAGTCGCGCTCCGTACTGACCCTGGTGTCCGGCTCGTTCGGCGGCTTCGTCCTGATGATCGTCCTGCTCGTCGTGGCGGGCACGCTCTCGCTGGTGGTGCACCAGCGGCGGCGCGAGGTCGCCCTGCTGCGCGCGGTGGCGGCCACGCCCCGGCAGATCCACCGGATGCTCGCGACCGAGGCGCTGCTGGTGGCGGGCGCGGCGGCGCTGCTCGGCGTGGTGCCCGGGTATCTCGCGGCGCAGGCGCTGCGCGACGGGTTCGCCCGGATCGGGGTGATCGAGGAGGGCTTCGCGCTGTCGGTCGGCCCGGTGCCCGCGGTGGCCGCCGTCCTGCTCTGCCTGGGGACGGCGCGGCTCGCGGTGGGGGCCGCGGCCCGTAAGCAGGTACGGATCCGCCCGGTGGCGGCGCTGCGGGAGTCCGTGGTGGAGCGCCCGGACATCGGCCGCGGCCGGATCGCCGGCGGGTACGCGGTGCTGGCGCTGGCGGCCGTGTCGCTGGCCGCGGTGGCGTTCGTACCGCAGAGCACGGCCGCGGTGCCCGCGGTGCTCTGCTCGCTGCTCGCCCTGATCGGCGTCGCGATGCTCGGCCCGCGTCTGACGGCCGCGCTCGCCCGGACCGCCGGGGCGGGCCCGCTGCGCCGCTTCGGCGTGGCGGGCCATCTCGCGGCGGCCAACAGCGCGGCGGGCTCACGGCGGCTGGCGGCGGCGGTGACCCCGCTGGCGCTGACGATCGGCTTCGCGAGCAGCCAGTTCTACAGCCAGACCACGCTGTCGGAGGCGACGCGGTACCAGGCACGGGCGGCGACGGTCGCGCCGTACGTGGTGACGGGCGCGGACGGGGTCGCCCCGGACGTCGCGGCGGCGGTCCGCCGCGCACCGGGGGTGACGGCGGTGACCCCGCTGGTCGCCACCGAGGTGGTGGCGGTCGAACGGACCCTGCTCGACGAGCCGCTGTCCCGCTCGACGGCGTACGGCGTCGACGCGGCGGGCCTGCGCGGCACGCTGGACCTGCCGGCCGACTCGGGCTCCCTGGACGAACTGCGCGGCGACACCGTCGCGCTGAGCGGTACGGAGGCGCGCCTGCTGGGCAAGGGCGTCGGGGACCGGGTGCGCCTCGTCCTCGGCGACGGCACCCGTACGGAGCCCCGGGTGGTCGCCGTGTTCCGCCCCAACCTGGGCTTCGGCGACGTCCTGCTCCCGGCGGCCACCGTCCTCCCGCACACCACGGACCGCCTCGCGGACACGCTCCTCGTCGCGACGGCCCCCGGCGCGGACGGGTCGGCGGTGGCCGGGGCCGTACGCGCCCTGTCGAAGGACCATCCGGGGCTGGCGGTGGGCGACCGTACGGACCTCCGGGCGGCCCAGGACGCGCAGACCCGCTCCCAGGACTGGCTGAACCGCCTGCTGCTCGTGGTGATCCTCGGCTACGTGGCCCTCTCGTCGGCGACGACGCTGGTCACGAGCACCACGGCCCGTACCCGCGAACTCGCCCTGCTCCGCCTCTCCGGCGGCACCCGCGCCCAGATCGCCCGCATGCTGACGGCGGAGACCGCGCTCCTGGCGGCGACGGCGGTCCTCCTCGGCACGGCCACGGCGGCCCTCCCGCTGGCGGCCCTCTCCCTGCGCCTCACCACCGACCCGGTCCCGGCCGGCCCGCCGTGGGTCTTCGCGGCGATCGTCACGCTCACGGTCCTGACGGCGGTCCTGGCCGTCCGTCTCCCGGCGGGCCGCGTCCTGCGGACCCACCCCCTGGAGGCGATGCGCGCCCGGACATGACGCGCCTTCCGGGGAGCGGCACGGGCGTACGGCCGGACGGGCGTGTACCGGACCGGTCGTTCCAGCCGAACGTCGTTCCCCGTTCCCTCGCCGTCGCGGGAAGGCGCAGGACTCCGCACGAAGACAGAAGACGTGCGGTCCACCCTGGGCACGCTCCCGCTGCTGCTCATAGCCCCGCTGGCGCACCTGACCTGCGCCTCTGCGCCCACCGGAACACTTTGGGACAATGCGTACGGGGTCGGAGGCGTCGTACCGCCGGCTCAGGGAGGACGTCATGAGCGCCACCGCCATGCGCCGCGACACCGTCCGCGCACTGCTCGACACCCACGGCCTGACCTACGCGGACCAGGCCGGGATCCGGCTCAAGGACACCCCCCGGCCGCTCTACCAACTGCTCGTCCTGGCCTGTCTCCTCAGCGCCCGTATCCGCGCCTCGGTCGCGGTCGACGCGGCCCACGAACTCTTCGCCGCGGACCTGCGCACCCCGCGCCGCATGGAGGACGCCACCTGGCAGCAGCGGGTCGACGCGCTGGGCGCGGGCCACTACCGGCGCTACGACGAGAGCACGTCCACCACCCTCGGCAAGGGCGCGGCCTTCGTCCGCGAGCGGTACGGCGGCGACCTGCGGCGGCTGCGCGAGGAGGCCGCCGGGGACCCCGGACGCATGCGGGACCTCCTCCAGGAACTCCCCGGGATCGGCCCCGCGGGCGCGGACATCTTCCTGCGCGAGGTCCAGGCGGTCTGGCCCGAACTGGAGCCCTACCTCGACGGCAAGGCCGCCGAGGGCGCGCGCCGCCTCGGCCTGCCCACGAGCGCCGGTGCCCTGGCGAAGCTGGTGCCCGCCCCGGACCTGGCGGTCTTCGCCGCGGCCCTGGTGCGGGCGGCGCTCGACACATCGGTGGTCGAGGACGTACGGGAACGGACGGGCACCGCCGCTCCCTAGGGACCCTCCCTCTCCCGTACGACGTCCACGGCGGCCTTGTCCTGCCGCAGGCCCAGGAAGCGCGGGTGACGGAGCAGGCCGTCACGGGTCCACTCGGTGAAGCCGATCTCCGCCACGAGGACCGGCTCGACCCAGTGCGCGCCCGGCTCCCGCACCCGTGAGGCGAAGGGCGAGGCGGCGACCTCCAGCGCGTCGAGCCCGGCCCGGAGGCGGACCAGGGTGATGCGGTCGAACCCGGTGCCGACCTTGCCCGCGTAGACGAGGCGCCCGCTGTCGTAGTGACCGACGAGCAACGCCCCGAACCCGGCGCGCGCCCCGGCCGGTTCGGTGAAGCCGCCGATCACCAGCTCCTGGCCGCTCGCACACTTGAGCTTGAGCCAGTCCGGCGAGCGCCGCCGCAGATACCGGCTGTCCGCCCGCTTGGCGATGAGCCCCTCCCAGCCGCGCGCACACGCCTCGTCGAGCCGCTGCCGGCCACCCTCGTTGCGGTGCGGCGTGAAGCGCACGGGCGCCCGGAAGTCGAGCGCGCGCCGCAGCAGGGACTTACGGGTGCGCAGCGGAAGCCGGGTCAGATCGATCCCGTCCAGCCGGATCAGATCGAAGACGTAATAGGTGATGTCCACCCCGGTGGCCCGCGCCCGGCGCGGGTCGGTGAGCTGCATACGCCGCTGGAGGCGGGCGAAGTCGGTGCGCCCCTGGGCGAAGGCGACGATCTCGCCGTCCACGGTGAACCCGTCGCTCGGCTGCCCGGCGAGCGCCTCGGCGATCTCCGGAAAACTCCCCGATACGCCCCGCCCGGTACGGGAGAACAGACGCACCCGGTCGCCGTCCCGGGTCCCGAGCACCCGCATCCCGTCGAGCTTCCGCTCGAACATCCACCCGGCCCCGAACTCACGCCGATCACTGAGCACAGCAAGCATCGGCCCCACCGCCGACTCCACAGCCCCCGGTGCCACCCCCAACAACCGCTGCTGCGCCTCGGGCAGCCCCCGGAGCAGACCACTCATCCCACGCCCTCCCGCTCCTCCGGACTCCCGCCCCTCCCACTGTGATCCCCGCCGGCACACCCCGCGCGGCCAATGGCGCGCGCGGGTACGAAGGGCCGCCTGCGCTTGGTCTCCCAGGGGCGCGCAGCACCCGACGGAGGCTGGAGGGAACACCCGCGCGAAGGCACTCGTCTCTGGGGCATGCCGCGGTGGAGGCCAAACGCAAAACACCCTCCTGATCGCGTTTCCGCAGATCAGGAGGGTGTGAGAGCGGTAGCGGAGGGATTTGAACCCTCGGTGAGTTTCCCCACACTCGCTTTCGAGGCGAGCTCCTTCGGCCGCTCGGACACGCTACCGAGAGAGAGCTTAGCCCAAGGTGGGCCCTGCTTTGAAATCGATAGGCGGTCAGGGGTCAGCGGGTGCGGAAGAAGGTGGTCAGGAGCGTGGCGCACTCCTCGGCCAGGACGCCGTGGATGACTTCAGGGCGGTGGTTCAGGCGGCGGTCGCGTACGACGTCCCAGAGGGAGCCGGCCGCGCCCGCCTTCTCGTCGAGTGCGCCGAACACCACCCGCTCCAGCCGGGACTGGACGATGGCGCCGGCGCACATCGTGCACGGTTCCAGCGTCACCACCAGCGTGCAGCCCGTCAGGCGCCACGCGCCGAGCCGGTCGGCGGCCCTGCGGATCGCCAGGATCTCCGCGTGGGCCGTCGGGTCGCCCGTCGCCTCGCGCTCGTTGTGGCCCGTGGCGAGCGTCGTGCCGTCCGGGGACAGCACGACGGCGCCGACCGGCACGTCACCGGACCCGGCCGCCCGTGCGGCCTCGTCCAGTGCGAGGCGCATGGGCGCGGGCCACGGTGCGCGTACCGGGTCGGGCGCCGTGTCGTGCGGGGGCCGCATCGAGGGCCTCTCGTTCGGATCTTGCGGGGCTCGCGGGGTCTGGCCGGATCCAGACGAAAGACCCCTAGCGCACGGCCTCCAGTACCTCCGCCGCGCCCAGCGCCTCCGCGATCTCGGCCATCGCGTCGGTCTCCAGCGCCAGCAGATCGGCCTCGGAGAGGCCCAGGTCGGTCAGGATCTCGCGGTCGCCCACGGCGCCCGTCGGGACGGTGTCGGGGGTGGCCGCGGGGGGGTCGGTGTCGGTATCGGTTCCTTCGTACTCGTCCGGTTCGCCGTCCTCCGTACCGTCGAGGTCCAGCGCGTCGAGGTCGTCGGCCGGGTCGTCGTCGTCCCTGCCGAGCAGTTCATCAATGAGGATCTCCCCGTACGAGGAGCGTGCGGCCGCGGCCGCGTCGGAGACGTAGATACGAGGATCTTCCTCGCCCTCCACGCGGAGGATGCCGAACCAGGCGTCCTCCTGCTCGATGAAGACGAGCACCGTGTCCTCGTCCACCGAGGCTTCGCGGGCCAGGTCGGTGAGATCCGACAAGGTCTCCACATCGTCGAGCTCTGTATCGCTCGCTTCCCACCCGTCTTCGGTGCGAGCGAGCAGTGCGGCGAAGTACACCGTGACTCTCCCACTGGTCAGAGGTGTGACGGTCCGGCGGTGCGCTGCTCGGCGCCGCCTACTCGGAATCGTGGCAGAAACCGGCGCTTCGCGAGAGGTCTTCCGCCGTTGCGTCGTGGCGCCATTTTATTGGGCCCCTGTTCCGACCCGCTCACGGGATGGCTTCCTCCGGGCCCCGGGGCGTGCGGAGGCCCGGCGGGATCCGGTCTCGGGGCCGGGCGTGGCTCCGCGTGGCGCCCGGCGTGGCTACCAGCGGAACGTACGCATCCGCATCTGCTGGCGCATCCGTGCCGCACGGGCCTGCCGGGGCTTGACGCGCTCGCGCAGCGCCTTGGCCTCGTTCAGCTCCCGCAGGAACTGCGCGCGGCGCCTGCGGCGGGCCGCCTCGGTCTCGCTCTCGCCCGTGCCCTCGGGCTCCTGGTCCGGGGGTGACTCGCGACTCATCGATGCCTCACCGCCTCAAGGCCGTGTCCTGGGCCCTTCTACCTTCCCTCGCTCACGGGGGTTGATGCCAGTGCGTTCCCGACCCTTCCCGGCATTCCGTACGTTCCTGGCAGCGCGTAACGCCTTGGCCCCCGGTTACTGTGGACGCCATGCGGATTCACGTCGTCGACCACCCCCTGGTCGCGCACAAACTCACCACCCTGCGCGACCGGCGCACCGACTCCCCGACCTTCCGGCGGCTCGCCGACGAGCTGGTCACCCTGCTCGCGTACGAGGCCACCCGGGACGTACGGACCGAACAGGTCGACATCGAGACCCCGGTGACCGGGACGACGGGGGTGAAGCTCTCGCACCCGCGTCCGCTGGTCGTCCCGATCCTCCGGGCCGGTCTCGGCATGCTGGACGGCATGGTGCGGCTGCTCCCGACCGCCGAGGTGGGCTTCCTCGGGATGATCCGCAACGAGCAGACGCTCCAGGCGTCCACGTACGCGACCCGGATGCCCGAGGACCTCTCGGGCCGGCAGGTGTACGTGGTGGACCCGATGCTCGCGACCGGCGGCACGCTCGTCGCGGCGATCCGGGAGCTGATCAAGCGCGGCGCCGACGACGTGACGGCCGTGGTGCTGCTCGCGGCGCCCGAGGGCGTCGAGGTGATGGAGCGCGAGCTGGCGGGTACGCCGGTGACCGTGGTGACGGCGGCGGTCGACGAGCGGCTCAACGAGAGCGGCTACATCGTCCCCGGACTGGGCGACGCGGGCGACCGGATGTACGGCACCGTCGACTGAGCCTCACGGGCCCGACAGCCGAAGAAGACCGGGAAAAGCAATGCAAGGGCGTGGCCGCCCCCACCGGTGGGGCCGCCCGGGTGGTCCGCACGTCCGTGGCGCCCCCGGGGCGCCCAGCGGGGGCCCGGGCG
>NZ_JBHZDA010000076.1:0-15335 GCF_042755665.1 Streptomyces sp. NPDC059142 | reverse complement strand
CCGTATTACCGCCACCGTCTCGTGCCCCCCCGGGCCCCCACCCCCGAAGCCGCCCGGCAAACCCACTCCCCGGGGGTGCCCCCCCCTTGGGGCGGCCACGCCCTTGTCGTCAGCAGGACGGTGCCGCCGCCGGGGCGCTCAGCGTGGCCAGTGCCTGGTCCGCGTCCTTCTGGACGTTCAGTGTCTTGAAGGCCGAGCCGATGATCAGGTCGACGTCCTTCGTCGTACGGGTGTCGGCCTTGGGTGTGGCGCCCTTGAGCTGGGTCCCGAGGACGGTGAGGGCGCCGTCCATGTCGCTCGTGGCGCCGAGGAGCACTCCGGCGCCCGGGACCTTCTTGTCGTACGTCTCGGGGGCGTTGCCCACCTTGCCGATGACGAAGCCGCGTTTCCTCAGCTCGTCCGCGGTGGTCTTGGCGAGGCCGCCGCGCGGGGTCGCGTTGTAGACGTTGACCGTGATGTCGCCCGGTCGGGGGAGCGCCTGCGCGGGGGCCGTGGGGGTGGGGGACGGCGTGCAGTCGGGTGCGGCCCGCTCGCCCGCGGTCGTGGTCTTCGTGCTGTCGCCGGAGAAGACGTCGATGAGCTGGAGCGTTCCCCAGCCGGCCAGGCCGAGGGCGGCGACGGCGGCGACGGCCGCGAGCACGATCCTGCGGCGGTGACGGGGGCGGCGCATACGGGGGTACTTGGATCCCGTGATGCGGTATTTTCCGCCCATGCCGTTGGGAGTGAGCATGCTCATGAGCGCAGCGTAGTGCGCGCCGTGTGTGTTTCCTACTAAATGATCAACCGTTCGAGTGGTTGAGCGCAGGAAAGGGGCCGAAAGGGGCAGTGCGCGGGCGGTGCCGAGTTGCGGAACCGGACCGTCAGCCCATGTCCAGCTCCAGTACGCGCGCGTGGAGCACCTGGCGCTGCTGGAGCGCGGCGCGTACGGCGCGGTGCAGCCCGTCCTCCAGGTAGAGGTCGCCCTGCCACTTCACGACGTGCGCGAACAGGTCCCCGTAGAAGGTGGAGTCCTCGGCGAGCAGCGTCTCCAGGTCGAGCTGACCCTTCGTCGTCACGAGCTGATCGAGGCGGACCGGGCGCGGCGCGACGTCCGCCCACTGCCGGGTGCTTTCCCGGCCGTGGTCGGGATACGGCCTCCCGTTACCGATGCGCTTGAAGATCACACGGAAAGCCTACCGGGCAAGCGGCTCCGGGCGCAGCCATGGCGCAGGAGCGCAAAGGTCGCATTCGGCGTCAAAGGGGGAGCGAAGCCAGAGCGGAATCACCCCCTCCGCCCCGCTTGCCGGGCGCGTCGTGCCCGGTTCGCCGTGCGGACCTGCCCCGGAGGCCCGCCCTGGAGGCCCGTACCGGACCCTGCGCCGGAGCCCCGCGTGGGGTTCTAGACCGGTGGTGTGCCCGGCGGGGACTGGCGCTGCGGGTGGGACGGAAGGTGCGGGCCCGGGGGCGGGGAGAGCGGCGGGCGGCTCCGGCGGGCGCCCCGGCCGTCGCGCGCCGGTACTTTCACCCGTACGCGGCGCGGCATGAGCCCGAAGATTCCGAGCGGCGGAAAGAGATCGACCCGTCTCGGATAGTTCCCCTGTGCGCATTCGAGACAGAGGAGATCTCGCGTTCCGTCCGGTGTGGTGCGTACCGCTTCCACGCTGTTTCTCCAGCACGCCTCGCAGTACCAGCAATCCCTTTTCGACAGCAGCACGGTCGCCCTGGGCAAGAGGGTCCCCTTTCCTCGACGGAGTGCGTCCCGTTTCCGCAGAAACGGTCATTCGTGAAGCGGTCCGAACGGTCCGAACGGACGGGGAGGGGCGGTGCGCGCGAGGGGAACGGCGAGAGTCGCGGGGATAGGGATTGAGTTCGAATCGATGCGCATTGTCGTCCTCGGGGCGATACAACTACATTGCGTGTGACCAGCGTTGCCCTGCGCCAGGCGTGCGCGCAACGCCGTGTGCGTGCCAGACGGGATCTGTCACCTGAGGAAGGAAGGCCCAATGGGGCGACGCAATGCGGAAGGCGGGGAGAAGGCAGCCGGCACGGCGGCCGTATTCGGTGAAGTGCTGAAGCATTCACGGGACTCCGTCGGTCTCACCCAGGCGGGGCTCGCGGAGAGAGTGCCATGCGACAGGTCGTTCGTAGCACGGGTGGAGGCGGGCACGCGCGTTCCCGACGACAAGTTCACCGACACGTGTGATGTGGTTCTGCGGACCGGTGGGATCCTGCGCAAGCTCTGGGAAAGGATCGACTGGTATCCGGAGGTGGAGCACCCGGACTGGTTCAAGCGCCGTGCCGCCATGGACGCCCAGGCGGTGGCCCTGCGCGAGTACCAGAACCAGGTGATGCCCGGACTGCTCCAGACTGAGGACTACGCGCGCGACCTCTTCTCCCAGGTCGCCACCGGCGAGGAATTGGAGGAGATGGTCCGCGCGCGCC
Organism: Streptomyces sp. NPDC059142; assembly: GCF_042755665.1. Classification (NCBI taxonomy): domain Bacteria; kingdom Bacillati; phylum Actinomycetota; class Actinomycetes; order Kitasatosporales; family Streptomycetaceae; genus Streptomyces; species Streptomyces sp. NPDC059142. The sequence goes on along the minus strand of NZ_JBHZDA010000076.1, from coordinate 12,914 downwards.
TCAGCCGGCAGCACCGGTTCCTTTCGACGGGTGGGCCGCTCCTCATTGCCGTTCTGGACGAAAGCTGTATCCGGAACGCCGTCTTCAGCGACGCCGTCATGCGGAATCAGTGCGCACATCTGCTCCGGGTGGGAAAGCTGCCCAACATTCGGGTGCAAGTCGTCCCGGCCAGCTCCCGGGGCGTCGTACGCCCCAGCACGTCCATGTCGCTCATCACCCTGCCCGACGGCCAGTTCCTGGTGTACTCGGAATCGCTCGACCGCGGGCACTTCAGCGACGATCCGGCGGTTACCGCCCGTCATGCGCAGTCCTATGATGTGCTCAGGGCGGATGCCCTGTCCGCTTCCGACTCTGCCGCGCTGATCCGTGACGCGATGGAAGGGTATGGCCACCATGAGGAACCGCGAAGTAACGGCGCCGGCGTGGGTCAAGAGCAGCTACAGCAGCAACAACGGCGGAAACTGCGTGGAAATAGGACTCGGTATCCCCGGATCCGTCCCTCTGCGTGACAGCAAGAGCGTCGAAGGTCCCGTACTCGTTTTCCGTACCGGTGTCTTCGACGCCTTCCTTTCGGGCGTCAAGAGACCCCCTCTTTGAGGGGGCGTCACCTCGACCGGCCTTCCGGCGTTTCGGCGCCGCCTTTCCGTTCCGTTCCGCCGTAATCTCTGGCCGAATCCCCAGGAATACCGGAACGCAGGAACACAGGAAAGGCAGGGTGCACCCCGTGCTCAGCACCGACTTCGTGACCGGCTCCCCCAACTGGCTCGATGTCGCCGCCCCCGACGTCGACGCCTCCGCCGCCTTCTACACCGCCGTTTTCGGCTGGACCTTTCGGCCGGCCGGACCGGACGCCGGGGGGTACGGCTTCTTCCAGCAGGAGAACAGGACGGTCGCGGCCCTCGGGCCCCTCACCGACAGCGGTGCCGAACCCGCCTGGTCCCTCTACTTCAAGAGCCCCGACGCCGACGCGACCGCCCGCTCCGTCACCGAGCACGGCGGCACCGTACGCGTCGCCCCCGCGGAGGTGATGGACGCCGGACGCATGGCGTGCTTCACCGACCCCCAGGGCGCGGACTTCGCCGTCTGGCAGCCCGTCTCCGTCCGCGGGCTGGAGGTCACCTGCGAGCGCGCCGCCCTGTGCTGGGCCGAGCTGGGGACGACCGACGCCGCGGGCGCGCTCGCCTTCTACCGGGCCGTCTTCGGCTGGCGCTTCCAGGAGTTCCCGGCGCCCGGCATGCCGTACACCGTGCTCTCCACCGGCGAGGGCGACCAGGAGGACGCCACGTTCGGCGGGGTGGCCCTCGCCGAGGGCGGTGAAGGGGCGCGCTGGCTGCCGTACTTCGGCCTCGACGACACCGACGCGCTGGTCGCTGCGGTGACGGAGCACGGCGGCTCCGTCGTCATGCCCGCCACGGACGTGCCCGACGTCGGCCGCATCGCGCACCTCGCCGACCCCTTCGGCGCGCGCTTCGCGGTCATCACGCCCGCCCCGCAGCGGGAGGCGTAGAGGCCGCGGAGAGGCGGAGGGGCGGAGAGAGGCCGCGGAGAGGCGGAGAGGCACAGAGGCGCGGGGACAACGGCGGCAGGGCACGCCGTGTTCTCCACGGCGTGCCCTGTTCGCGTCCCTCCGGTGATCACGACGCCGGAGTGTGCCCCTTGTCGCGCGCCGTCGCCTTCACGGCGGACTTCGCCGGCTGCTCCGCCTGCGCGCTCCCCGCCGTCGCCGGCTTCTTCAGCGAGGTCAGGTCGTGGGCGTACGTCCCCACCGCGTTCGCGATCACGTCGACATTGGTGTCGAAGGCCCGCATGCTGATGTTGGAGAGGTCGTCGCAGGCCGCGTGGTAGCACGGGTCGTACGCCACGCCCGCCTCGCCTCCGTACCGCGCCGCCTGCTCCGGCGACTTGATGCCCTCCGCGCCGGTGAACGTGCCGCCCGAGGCGATGCCCGCGTCCATGAAGGGGCCGTAGTCGGAGCGGCCGTCGAAGTCGGTGCCCTCGTGCGGAACGTTTCTGCTGTCGAGGAAGTCGGTGATGCCCTTCTCGATCTGCGCCGAGCCCTCGGGGCCGGGGCCCGCGCCCACGCCGTCCGAGTCGTCACCGTCGTACACGAACTGGACGGGGTTCGGCGAGGCGATCATGTCGAAGTTCAGATAGAGCGAGATGTCCGCGCGCTGCCGGTCGGTGAGCTTCCCGACGTACGACTCGGCGCCCAGCAGCCCCAGTTCCTCCGCCGACCACCACGCGAAGCGCACCTTGTTCGCCGGCCGGTCGTGCGTCCCGGCGAGCTTGAGCGCGACCTCCAGCAGCCCCGCCGAGCCGGAGCCGTTGTCGTTGATGCCGGGGCCGTCGGTCACCGAGTCGAGGTGGGCGCCGAGCATCACCGTACGGTCGGACCTGCCGCCCCTGGTCTCGGCGATCACATTGCGGGTGGTGCGCTCCTCCTGGAGCTGGCGCACGTCCAGGGAGACCGTCACGGGACCGGCGGCCACCTCGGCGGCCAGCGCCTCGCCCGCCTCCCGGGTGACGCCCCCGGTGGGGATCACGCCCGCCTCGGGGCCGCCGAGCGTGCCGTTGAGCGCCCCGTCGGTGTTGTTGTAGACGATCGCGGCGACCGCGCCCGCGGCGCCCGCCTCCCGCTGCTTGTCGGCGAAGGAGCAGCCGCCGCGCTGGATCAGCGCGACCTTGCCCGTGTAGTCGGCGGAGGCGTAGTCGGACGCCTCGCACCCGGTCGTCGCGTCGAGCGGTACGGCGGCCAGCCCGGCCTGTACGCCGCCCTCCGGGGTGGACTTCGTGTACGACATGGCGGTGATGGTGACATCGCGCTGGGCGGGCGCGGTGACCGTCAGCTTCTCGGCGAGGGTCTCGATGTACGTGATGTCGAAGGTGTCGTACGAGACCTGGTAGCCGGCCTTCTTGAGCTGGCCGTACACATAGGCGGCCGAGGCGTCGTGGCCGGTCGTGCCGGCCGCGCGGTTGCCGTTCGACTCCTCCGCGATCTGCTGGAACCTCTCCAGATGGCGGTACGCGTCCTTCGCGGAGGCCGAACGCACCAGCTTCTTCGAGAGTTTCGCGGCGTTCCGCGCGGCTTCCCTCGCCGGGTCGTGCGCGCGGGCGCCGGCGGGGGAGGCGGCGGAGAGCAGAAGCGGGGCGGCGAGCGCGGTGGCGGCTGCGACGGCCATGAGTCTGCGGGACGTTGCGATCACAAGGGTCCTTCCGGTGCGAACGAATGTGAGCGAATGTCGGAGAAAAGTAGCGAGCGCCGCGTCATCTGGGAACAGGCGGAGCCCAGTTCGCGGAAGGTCGCGATCGGTGACGACCCGCCCGCGCGGCTCAGCGCCCCGTGGCCGGCTTCGTCGGTTCCGTCGCCCCGGACGCCTTCGCCGGCTTCGTCGGCTTCACTGCCTTCACCGGCTTCGCCGCTCTGGCCGCGCGCTTCGCCTCCTGCTTGAACGCCCGTACCTTCGCGAGCGATTCGGGTCCGGTGATGTCCGCCGCCGAGCGGTACGCCCCCTCGTCGCCGTACGCGCCCGCCGCCGCGCGCCAGCCCTCCGGCCGTACGCCGAACTGCTTGCCCAGCAGCGCCAGGAAGATCTGCGCCTTCTGCTTCCCGAAGCCGGGCAGCTCGTTGAGGCGCTCCCGTACCTCCGCGCCGGTCGGGACGGAGCGCCAGACCGCCGTGGGGTCGCCGTCGTAGTGGTCGACCAGGTACTGGCAGAGCTGCTGCACGCGCCGGGCCATCGACCCCGGGTAGCGGTGCACGGCGGGCTTGTCGGAGAGCAGGGCGGCGAAGGCGTCGGGGTCGTACGCGGCGATCGCGTGCGCGTCGAGGTCGTCGGCGCCCATCCGGACGGCGATGGTGTACGGGCCGGAGAACGCCCACTCCATCGGGACCTGCTGGTCCAGCAACATGCCGACCAGGGCGGCCAGGGGGCTGCGGCCGAGCAGTGCGTCGGCCTCGGGCTGCTGTGCGAGGTGGATGGTGGCGCTCATGGGCCGATGATCACCCGGGGGCGCCGGGACACGTGGACAACACGCGCTGACGATGTGCTCATATGACTATTTTGTGGTCCGTATGGGCGAGCGGGCGGACGGGTAGATCGCGGTGCAGGCTCACCCGCCCGTGCTTTCGTGAAAGGCCGCTCAACCGTGACACACCCCTTTGAACTGCCGGATTTCTACCTGGCCTATCCGGCCCGGCTCAGTCCGCACCTGGAGGAGGCCAGGGAGCACTCCAAGAAGTGGGCCAGGGAGATGGGCATGCTGGAGGGCTCGGGCGTCTGGGAGGAGCACGACCTCGACTCCCACGACTACGCGCTGCTGTGCGCCTACACCCATCCCGACTGCGACGGACCGGCGTTGTCGCTGGTCACCGACTGGTACGTGTGGGTCTTCTTCTTCGACGACCACTTCCTGGAGGTCTACAAACGGCCCCAGGACCGCGAGGGCGGCAAGGCGTATCTCGAACGGCTCGCGGCCTTCATGCCGATGGACCTGTCGGCCGGATTCCCCGAGCCGGCCAACCCCGTCGAGGCGGGGCTCGCCGATCTCTGGGCGCGCACGGTCCCGAGCATGTCCATGGAGTGGCGGCGGCGGTTCGCCGAGTCGACGGAGAACCTGCTCAACGAGTCCGACTGGGAACTGGCGAACATCAACGCGGAGCGGGTCGCGAACCCCGTCGAGTACATCGAGATGCGCCGCAAGGTGGGCGGGGCGCCCTGGTCGGCGGGGCTCGTCGAGTACGCGGCGCGCGCCGAAGTCCCCGCCGCCATCGCGGACTCCCGGCCGCTGCGGGTGCTGAAGGAGGCGTTCTCGGACGCGGTCCATCTGCGCAACGACCTCTTCTCGTACGAGCGGGAGATCGAGGAGGAGGGCGAGCTGAGCAACGGCGTGCTCGTCCTGGAGACCTTCCTCGGCTGTACGACGCAGGAGGCGGCGGACGCGGTCAACGACCTGCTCACCTCCCGGGTCCAGCAGTTCGAGAACACCGCGCTCACCGAGCTGGGGCCGCTCTTCGCGGAGCGGGGGCTCGGACCGCGGGAGTGCGCCGACACGCTCGCGTACGTGAAGGGGCTCCAGGACTGGCAGTCGGGCGGCCACGAGTGGCACATGCGCTCCAGTCGCTACATGAACGGTGCGGGCGAGGAACCGCCGGCGGAGGAGGGCGGCGCCCCCGGAGCCGGGCTGTCGTTCTCCCTGACGCCCGTCGGGCTCGGTACGGCCGCCGCCGACATCGCGCGCGCCATGGGGCTGGGGACGATCACCCCCCGGAGCGTCCTCGCGGGCGGGGAGGCGCGGCTGCGCAGCCACAGCCATGTGCCCTTCCAGCACGTCGGGCCCTCTCTGCTGCCCGACTTCGAGATGCCGTTCGCGCTCTCGCTCAGCCCGCATCTCGGCCGCTCCCGTGAGCATGTGGTCGAGTGGGCCCGGCGGATGGGGCTCCTGGAGGCGCAGCCGGGGCTGCCGGGATCCGGTGTCTGGGACGAGGAGCGGCTGCGCAGAATCGATCTGCCGCTCTGCTCCGCCGGTATCCATCCGGACGCCACCCCGGAGGAGCTGGACCTGACGTCGGACTGGCTGACCTGGGGGACGTACGGGGACGACTACTTCCCCGCCGTCTACGGCAACATCCGTGATCTCGCGGGCGCCAGGGCGTGCAACGCGCGGCTCTCCCTCTTCATGCCGGTCGACCTGTCGCCGCCACCGCCGCCGGCCACCGGGCTGGAGCGCGGGCTGGCCGATCTGTGGATCCGTACGGCGGGCCCCCTGGAGGAGTCCGCGCGGCGCGTGTTCCGCACGGCGGTCGAGGACATGACGGCGTCGTGGCTGTGGGAGCTGGCCAACCAGGCGCAGAACCGTATCCCCGACCCCGTCGACTACATGGAGATGCGCCGCGCGACCTTCGGCTCGGACATGACGATGGCGCTGTCCCGGCTGGGCCGGGGCGGTCGGGTGCCGCCGGAGCTGTACCGGACGGGGCCGATGAGGTCCCTGGAGAAGGCGGCGCAGGACTACGCGTGTCTGCTCAACGACGTCTTCTCGTACCAGAAGGAGATCGAGTTCGAGGGCGAGGTGCACAACAGCGTGCTCGTCGTGCAGAACTTCTTCCACTGCGACTACCCGACCGCGCTGTCCGTCGTGGACGATCTGATGAGGTCGCGGATGCGTCAGTTCCAGCATGTGGTGGCGGAGGAACTTCCCGTGCTGTACGACGACTTCGGGCTGGACGACGACGTCAGACGCGTACTGGACGGCTATGTGCGCGAGTTGGAGAACTGGCTCGCGGGGATCCTCAACTGGCACCACGGCTGCCGGCGTTACAAGGAGCACGAACTCCTGGCGGAACGGGCCGGATCCGCCCGGTGGTTGCCTCCGGCCCCGGCCGGGATCGGTGTCTCGGCGGCGCGGGTGCGGCTGCCGGGCTGGGCGCCGACGAGCGGGCCCGTGCGCGCCGCGATCCCGTCCGTTGTCCCCCGAATGGCCCAGTAACCCCCCTGCCCGGCAGGGAGTTTGACATCCGGTCGACGTGGTCGACGCCGATCGTCGACCGGATGGGGGGCCTTGAGTGGCGAGCGGGCAGGCCCGGGGGGCCCGGGGTGCGCGGACGGCGGTGCTGGAGGCCGTCGCCGGATGGGTCCCGGGCGAGCCGGTCCGCAACGAGGCACTGCCCGCCGCGTGGGGCGTGGACGACCAGTGGGTCCGTACGCGTACGGGGATCGCGTCCCGCCACCGCGCCGGGCCGGGGACGGCGACCGGGGACCTGGCGTACGAGGCGGCGCGGCTGCTGATCGGCGACGCGGGCGGCGGCGTCGTCCCGGCGGGCCCGGTGGCCCGGCGCGGCTCCGGGGCGCACCGGGGGTACGGCGCGCGCGGCGGCCTCGCGGGCTCCGGATTCCACGGGGGCCTCGTCGGCGCCGGGATCCACGGGGGTCCGGAGGATTCCGGGGCGGGCTGTGAACGCGCCGGGTGCGGTGCGGCGGTGGACCGGGCGGTGGACGGTGTCGACGCCGTGGACGCCGTCGTGCTGGCCACGGCCACCCCCGACCACCCCTGTCCCGCGACCGCGCCCGAACTGGCGGCGCGGCTGGGGCTCGGCGCGGTGCCCGCGTTCGATCTGGGCGCCGTGTGCAGCGGCTTCGTCTACGGCCTCGCCGTCTGCCACGGGCTGGTGGTGTCCGGGCTGTACGACCGGGTGCTGCTGGTGGGCGCGGACACCTACTCGACCTGGCTGGACCCCCGGGACCGGTCGGCGGGCGTGGTGTTCGGGGACGGCGCGGGGGCGGCGCTGATCGCCGCCGGCAGAACCGGTTCCCCTGGCGAGTTGCTCGGGTTCGACCTGGGCAGCGACGGCGCGGGGCGCGAGCTGATCACCGTGGCGGGGGGCGGCTCGCGGTCCCGCTCCCGGACCGGGCCCCCGGATCCGGAGCGGTCCGTTCCGGGACAGGCGGCCGGGGGCGACGCGGCGGGGCAGGCGGCCGGGACCGGGGCGGCAGGTCCGGTGGCCGGGACCCGTACGGCAGGCCAGTCGGCCGGGGCCGGTACGGCAGTTCCGGCGGCCGGGGCCGGTGCGGCGGGCCAGGCGGCCGGGGGCGACGCGTTCTTCCGGATGCGCGGCCGGGCCGTCTACCAGCACGCGGTCGAGCGGATGACGGGCTCCTGCCGGTCGCTGCTGACCACCGTGGGCTGGGACGCGGCCCAGGTGGACCACTTCGTGCCGCACCAGGCCAACGCCCGCATCCTGCGGGCCGTCGCCGACCGGGTGGGGATCGGCGCGGACCGCTGCGTCACCCACCTCGACCGCGTCGGCAACACCGGCGCGGCCTCCATCCCCCTGGCCCTGGCGGACGCGGCGGCGCGGGGCCGGTTCCGCGCGGGCGACCGCGTGCTGCTCACCGCTTTCGGCGGCGGCCTCACCTGGGGGACGGCGGCCCTGAGCTGGCCCGGAACCGTACGGGCCGCGCCTCTCGACGGAAGGTACGCACCATGGGAAGGAACGCATCATGACGGGGACGGCTGAGCGGGCGGCGCGGGCCGGGGTGGCGGTGACCGGGCTCGGGGTGGTGACGCCCGCGGGCATCGGTGAGCCGGCCTTCTGGGCGGGGCTCTGCGCGGGACGCTCCGTCGCCCGGCGCCGCCCCGAACTAGCGGGCATGCCGGTCGACTTCGTGTGCGCGATCGGTGACCCGGGGGAGGCGCAGGGCGAGCCGCCCGAACCGGTGTCGCCGCCCGCCCCGGGCCCCGGCATCCCGTACACCTCAGGGACCCCCCGCGCCCCACGGGGTCCGTCGTACAGCGTGCTCGACGTGGACACGGCGGTGGGCGGGCGCTCCGTGTGGCGGATGGCGCGGTTCGTGAAGCTGGCGCTGATCGCGGCGCGGCAGGCGGTCGCGGACGCCGGGCTCTCCCCCGACACCTGGGACGGCGGCCGGGTCGGCGTGGTCCTCGGCGTCGGCGTGGGCGGGGTCTCCGTCCTCGCGGACAACGCGCTCAAGCTCCAGGCGCACGGGCCGCAGTCCGTCTCGCCGCTGCTGGTGCCGATGATGATCCCGAACGCGGCGGCCGGCGAGGTCGCCATCGCGCTCAAGGCCCGGGGGCCGAGCCTGGCCCCGGTGACCGCCTGCGCGTCCGGTGCGACCGCGCTCGTCGTCGCCCGTGACCTGCTGGTCGGCGGGCAGTGCGACGTGGTGGTCGCCGGGGGCGCCGAGTCCGTACTGACCCCGCTGGTGGTGACGGCGTTCGCGCGGATGGGCGCGCTGTCGACGCGTACGGACGATCCGGCGGGGGCGTCCCGGCCGTTCGCCGCCGACCGGGACGGGTTCGTCATCGGGGAGGGCGCCGGGATGCTCGTCCTGGAGCGGGAGGCGGACGCCCGCGCCCGGGGCCGGGTGCCGCGCGCGCTGCTGACCGGCGCGGGGTCGAGCACGGACGCGCACCATCCGACGGCGCCCGCGCCGGACGGCCGGATCGCGCAGGTGGCGGTGGAGACGGCGCTGCGGGAGGCCGGGTGGGGCGCGGGCGACGTCGAGCACGTCAACGCGCACGGCACCTCGACGCCGCTCAACGACGCCATGGAGGCGTCGCTGATCGAGCGGGTCTTCCCGCACGGGCCGCCGGTCACCGCCGCGAAGGGCGTGGTGGGGCACACGCTGGCGGCGGCGGGGGCGATCGAGGCGGTGGCGACCGTACTGACGCTGGAGACGGGGCTCATCCCGCCGATCGCCAATCTGGACGCGCCCGCCGTCGAGTTCGACCTCGACTGTGTGACGAAGGAGGCGCGGCGGCAGCGGGTGCGGAGCGCGATCAGCCACAGCTTCGGCTTCGGCGGACACAACGTCGCACTGGCGTTCGGGAGCGTCTGACGGGGCGCGGTACGGGCGGAACGCGCTGGTGGCGGACGCGCGGGGCGGATCGGCCGAACGAATGTCTTATGGCCCCGAGTGCGGCAAAGTCGTTTCTTCATCAACCGTCGCTCGTTCTTCTCAGGTGAGCGTAATGATCAACAGCGGTGCCGTGGACGTGGGGAAGACGACGGTGCGGCGGCTGACGCGCGTGCTGTACGGAGACGACTTCGAGCGGGAGCACGGACCATGGCGCCGGTTCGCCGCCGACGGCCTCTTCCGCGCCCGTCCTGACGCGCCCCCCGGGGAGCGGCTCTCCCTCGCGTACGAACGGCTGCGGGCGGTGAACGGCGCGATCGACAGCCCGGCCGCTCTGGCCGCCGACCCGCGCGGGGTCGCCGCGCTGCACGAGTGGCTGGCGCCGATCGACCCGTCCTTCACCACCGTGGCCGGCATCCACTACAACCTCTTCCTCGGCAGCCTCCTCGACCTCGACCACGCCGCCGACGGGGACCCCGGGGCGGCCGAGCGCGATCTCACGGAGTTCCTGACGCTGCGCCGTATCGGCACCTTCCTCTGTACGGAGGTGGCGCACGGCAACGACGCGGTCGCCCTGGAGACGACGGCCACCTACGACCGCGCCAGGGACGGCTTCGTGCTGCACACGCCGCACGCGGGCGCCCAGAAGTTCATGCCCAACACCAGCACCACGGGCGGCGCGAAGAGCGGGGTGGTGGCCGCCCGGCTGCTCGTGGACGGCGCCGACCACGGCGTCTTCCTCTTCCTGGCGCCGCTGACGGACGGCGCGCGCCCGCTGCCCGGGGTACGGGTGCGGCTGCTGCCCGAGCGGTTCGGCAGCCCGCTGGACCACTGCGTGACCTCGTTCGACCGGGTCTTCGTCGGGCGGGACGCGCTGCTGGGAGGGGTACGGGGACGGCTCGGCCAGGTCACCGGCGACGGCGCGTTCAGCAGCGCGGAACGCAACCGGAGGCGCCGCCTCCTGGTCTCGATCGGCCGGGTCAACGCCGGGAAGCTCTCGATGAGCGCGGGCGCCCTCGGCGGCGCGCGCGTCGCGCTGGCGCTGGCCGTACGGTACGGCGGGCACCGGCTGATCACGGGGCCCCGGGCGTCCGAGCGGGTGCCCGTCCTCGCGCACCGCAGCCACCACGGCCCGCTGACCGGGGGCCTGGCGACGGTCTTCGCGATGACGCTGCTGCACCGTAAGGTCGTCGACGCGTGGGAGGCGCGTACCGAGGAGAACCGGGGCGAGACCGAGCGGCTGGTGGCGGTCGCCAAGGGATGGATCACCTGGCGGGCGCGCGAGATCATCGTGGAGTGCCGTGAACGGTGCGGCGCCCAGGGGCTGTTGGAACACAACGGCATGACCGAGATGCTGGCGAACATCGAGGGCGCGATCACGGCGGAGGGCGACAACACCGCGATCTACGCGAAGGCGGCGGCGGAGCTGCTGTTCTCGGCGCGGATCCCGGCTCCGGGGACGGTCCCGGCGCCGGGCACCCGCCCCGACGCCGCCCGTGACGCCGCTCCCGACGGCGCCCGCAACGCCGATCCCGACGGCGCCCGTGACACGAACGCGGACGCGCACCCGGTGGTGGAGGCGGACCCGGACGCGGGCGCCGACCCCGGTGAATGTGACGCGAATTACGTCTCCCTGGAGCTGTCCGACACGGGCCATCTGGGTGATCTCCTGCTGGCGGTCGAGCAGTTGTGGCTCGACCGCGCCCGCCGCCGGATGGGCCGCGCCCCCCAGGGCGACCCCCTCGTCCGCTGGAACGCGGCGTCCGGAGCCGCGCTCCGCGCCGTCGAGGCGCACGCCTACCGGCGGGCCGCCGAGGCGTACACGGCGGCCGGGCGGAAGCTGAGGGAACGGGAGCGCGGGGATACGGAGCCGGGCGCGGAGCCCCGGTCCGCACCCTCCTCCGCGCCCGGCTCGGCGCCCGCCCTGCTGCGCTCGCTGCACCTGCTCTTCGCCCTCCAGTGGATCGACCGCAACAGCGGTGACCTGCTCGCCCACGGTCTGCTGGCCCCCCGGCACCTCGACGAACTCCCCGAGGCGATCGAGCGCCTCATCGCCGAGCTGGCCACGTACGCGCCCGCCCTCGTCGAATCCTTCGCACTGCCCGAGGAGATGCTCGCCGACCGCCCCATCGCCGGCCCCGGGTACACCGACGCGTACGACGACCCCGAGGGCGCGTGGACCGTCCCGGAGGCCCCGTCGCGGTGCTCGGCCTGTCACGGGACACCGCCCCCGTCTGTGCCCCTATCAGATCGGTTTCATGTTGTCCATCGGCTTTTGAGGTTTATCAACACTTTGAGAAACTTGCCGCACTGAGCCCTTTGAGCACCATGAGTACCTTTTGAAAGGACATGCCATGAATGCGACTTGCCAGGCGATCCATCCGAAGATCACGGAGGTCCTTGCCGAGACCTTCAAGGTGCCGGCCGTGGAGATCCACCCCGAAGCCACCATGGACAGCCTGGAGATGGACTCCCTCGCGGTCGCCGAGTTCGCCGTCATCATCAAGGAGAGGCTGGGCGTCGACGCCGACTCGGAGACGCTGCTCAAGGGCGCCACGCTCGCCGAGATCACCGCGTTCCTCGACCAGGCCGCCGTGGACGTCGGCCGATGACCGGTGCGGCCGGGCCCGCCGTCGCCATCACCGGTCTGGGGATGATGACCCCGGCCGGGAACGACACGGAGTCCACCTGGAACGGGGTGTGCGCGGGCGTGTCCCCCGCGCGTACGGTGCCCGAACTGCGGGGATGCGTCGTCGACTTCGCCTGTACGGTCGACGGCGTCGACCTGGACGCGGCGATCGGCGGGCGGACGGCCTTCCGGATGGGCCGGCATGTGAAGTTCGCGCTGCTCGCCGCGCGCGAGGCGGTCGCGGACGCCGGGCTCGACCCGCGGAGCTGGGACGGGACCCGGGTCGCCGTCGTCGTCGGGACGAGCAGCGGAGGTTCCGCGAGCGTGACGGAACAGGCCGTCGCGCTCGACCGGCGCGGCCCCGAGGCCATCTCAGCGACCGGGACCCTGCTGACCATCCCCAACATGGCGGCGGCCGAGATCGCCATCAAGATGCGGGCCACCGGGCCCAGCCTGGCGCCGTGCACCGCCTGTTCGACGGGGGTGACGGCGCTGTCCGTGGCGCGCGACCTGCTCGTCACCGGACAGTGCGACATCGCGGTGGCGGGCGCCACGGAGGCGACCGTCTTCCCGCTCGCCATGACCGGGTTCGCCCGGTCGGGCGCCGTCGCGCTCGCGGGCCCCGGCGACGACCCGGCGCGGCTCTGCCGCCCCTTCGCCGCGGACCGCGCGGGCCTGGTGATGGGCGAAGGCGCCGCGATCATGGTGCTGGAGCGGGAACGGGACGCGCGCTCGCGCGGCGCACGCCCCCGCGCCCTGCTCGCGGGCGTCGGCGCCACGACCGACGCCCACCACCCGACGAGCCCGCACCCCTCGGGCGCCGTCGCCCAGCGAGCCGTCGAGGTGGCGTTGCGCGACGCGGGCTGGCGCCCCGGCGACGTCGAACACGTCAACGCGCACGCCACCACGAC
>NZ_JBHZDA010000075.1:16681-35298 GCF_042755665.1 Streptomyces sp. NPDC059142 | reverse complement strand
ACACACACCCCCACCCCCCCCCCCCCTTTTGATTAACGTCTGGTGGGCTCGGATTTGCTCCCCACCCCCGGACTGCCGGGCCGCGCCGACGGCGCGAACGATGCGAAGGGGATACGGACTGGTCAGTGGGGATGCGGCCTGCCGGACGCCGGGCTCCCGCCGTAGTCGTGGTCACGACCGGTCGGGGGCGGCGGCGTGGAGGGCTTGGGCCGGACCGGCAACGGCGGCTTCGACGTCGTCACTTCAGCCCCCCGACATCCCCGTGCCGCCGGAGATCGGCCTCCGCCTTCCTGCGGGCCTCCTCCGCCTTCTTGACCGCCTCGGCGGTGTCGTTCTTGCTCATGCCGCCCACCCCCGCAGCAGCAACTCGTCGTGCTCGTAGCCGCCGCGGTCGTCCTCGTCCTCAATGTCCTCGATGACCCCGGCCCGGACCTCGTACATCAGGCCCACCAGGGCGGTGGCGTACTCCATGTCGGCGAACCCGACGACCGTCATGTCCGCGAGGGCGTCCTCACGGGCCTGCCGGGCGTACGCGCCCTCCGTGCCGACGACCGGACCGAGGATCAGGTCCACGTCGACACCGAGCACCTGGGACACCGTCAGCCGCAGCTCAGCAGCCGCGACCAGCGTCACCCCGGTCCTCGTCGTCCTCTTCTTCGCGGCGGGGCCGGCGACGATTCGCCTCCGGACACGCTCATCGGTCAGACTGATCATGCGGATCAGCTCCCTGTGAGATTGGGCTTGGTCCGTGCAGACCCCCGGCACACATGGCGTTGCACCGCCGTGTCGGGGGTCGCGCCGTCTGTACGGCGCGGTGAGCGGACAGGGACTCGCACCCGTGGCCCCACCCCTGGGGCCCTCTGAGATCCGCTCTCGGGCTGCCGTGCGGCCAACCCCCCGCTCAAGACCCCACCAGCAGAAAACCACTGGTGAGAGGGTCGTCTCGTCGTCATGACGGCAGGGGCGCCGCGCCCGAAATTCAGGACTCTCTGTTGAGTTCTTCCCACCGGTACACCGGGCTCGGTACAACTCCGAGGCAGTCCGGCATCGCCGCAGGCGTCGGCTAAAACCTAGGTTTTTGCCCGCCTGGAGAAGATGACACCATGACCGATGGCGCATGTCAATAACCCTAGGTTTTTTCGCCATCACCTGGACAGCGGGAGGTGGCAGGCGTTAAAACCTAGGTCTGAACTAGTGTTGGTGGTGACGCCAAGTAGCCAAGGAGAGATGCATCCCGATGACCGAACCCAGCTCCATCAAATGGCGACAGCTCGCGAACGAGCTACGCGCCAAAATCCAGGACGGCTCCTACCCCCCTGGATCGACATTGCCGCAGCTCAAGGCATACGCGAGTGAACTGGGGATTCACCACGAGACCGTTCGTGTGGCCTACAAGGAGCTGGAGAAGGAAGGGCTGGTTCGGACGATTCAGCGTCGTGGTTCCGTCGTGCTGGAGCCTCCGGTCCGGCGTCGGATCACGCGCGGCGTCACCGTCACTCGCGATCCCGCGCGAGGCTATGTGTTCCCCGCCGCGTCACGACCGGACGAACCGTGGCAGGTTCACGGTCGCCCGTTCCGCAAGGTAGTACCGGCCCCGATCCAGGTAACCGACCAGTTTGGGCTTGACCCCAACAGCGAGGTACTGCGTCGTCGGCGAGTCACCAGCCCCGCCGGCGAACCGCCGTTCCAACTCGTAGACACCTGGCTCAGCCCTGACGCCGTCGAGGTCGCCCCGAGAGTCGCAGATGCGTCCCCTGGCCCTGGCGGATACCTGGACAGACTCGAAGAGGCTGGCCACGGTCCGATCCAGTGGGAGGAGACGTCCCGAGTCAGGATGCCGGACCGCGAGGAGGCAAGACTCCTAGAGATCGCACAGTCCATCCCCGTACTGGAGTCCACGATCGTCGGAATCTCGGCCCTCACCAACAAGCCGATCGAAGTCACGATCCGCGTGATCCCGGGGGATCGCGTTGAGTTGGCGGGAAAACTTCAGAGGGGTGAGTCGGCCCAGTGGCCTGTTGACCCCGTCGAAGTCTCCGAAGCAACCACCTAGGCAGGCCCGACCGGGGAGAACGCCCTCCGCCGCATCCGACGACACTCCGAGACGCAGGGGGGTAGCGCCGAAGCTCGCGCCGGAGAGGGAGAATACGGCCCGTACGACAGCAAGCTCAGATGCTTGCCCGCCGCGATGCCAACCATAATGGTCAGCATCGCGGCACTCCGAGTAACCGCGCAGGCGGCGAAGCCCACGGAACTGAGAGGCCTAGGCATGAAGGTCACCTCGCGCACGCCCCACTCTGGGGGGCCGCTGACGACGGTGCGGACCTGCCCCACTCCCGCAACAACGCACTCGCCTCGCTCCCGGCCACAAGGCAAGATCGCTGGGTGTCTTCCAGCGGCGCCCTCGCGCCGTACGGACAGAACTGGGCCAGCCCCATGACATGACGATGGCCGCCCTGCCTGCCAGCAGAACGGCCATCCGAATCGACTCCCGCCTCCACAGCTTGAGTCGTAGGTCGGCGATGATGACGCCGGGGCCCGAGCCCTGCCAGGGGCCCGAGGTCACCACCTCAAGGATAGAGCGAGCAACGGCGAACGCGCAGCAGCGTGTCCCAGGTCACCCGCTCTTTTCCGTCACTTGCCGGTCTGCGGCTCCCCAAACCATCCGTAGGGGAGATCTCGCAAATGTTCCAGTCCCACCCGCCGACACGCAGCGTCGCGGCGCCGACGCATTCGGTCGTGCGTGCCGACGTATCCGCTGCCGGGGCGGTGTCGCCGTGAAGCGCCCGCAGAAGGTCCTAGCCGCCGCCGCTCCGCTGGACGACGACGAGTTGTTCGAGTTCTCCGGCACCATCACGGACTACTGGTCGTACACGATGGTGCGCGACTACGTGATGTTGATGCCAGGGATGACGCATACCGCGTACCGGCTCTACAGCCTGCTGCGGTCGATGGTGACCGAGGCGTCCCGCCGGCCGCGCGGCGGCATGCGGCGGATGACGATCGACCAGTTGTGCTGGCTGCTGCCGGGACCGAACGACAAACCCCTGTCTGTCAGCGCGATGTACGAGGTCTTGAAGACCCTGGAGAAGCTGAACCTGGTCGTACCGAAGGACGCGGTGGAGCTGGCGGGGATCACAAAGCTGAAGGGCAAGGCACGGGCCGTCCACGGCATCAGCCGCGGTTTCACCGTCCACGACATCCGGCCCGCCGACGTCCACATCGGGTGGCGCAACGCGTGGGACAAGCTGGACGCCTACCGGCCGGACTGGCGGGACAGCCCGCCGCAGCCGCCGACCCACCTCACCGAGGTGGAGACCTCTCCTAACGGCCACACGCTGGCTCACGTGCGGCTGGTTGACGCCAACGGGGAGCCGTTCCAGAAAACTGGAACGCCCCAGGTTGAGGGTGCCGAAGGCCTCTCATTCCAGAAAACTGGAACGCCAGACCAGAAAACTGGAACGCCAGACCAGAAAACTGGAACGGATCTTCCCCTGACCAGCGAAAACGATCACCCTCTAAGAAGCTCTCTCAAAGAAGCCTCTCTCTCTCCTGTCACGGCTGTCCCAGCGGTACCCGGTGACTCGGTTGAGGAGACGGTCGGGGAGAGAGAGATTCCGGCTGCGCCGACGAACAACACCACGTCGCCGGGCCTCGATGTCAGCGAAGAGACCGCCGTGGCCGCTACTGCTGTTGCTGAGCAGTTCGCGAAGCGGTGGAAGGACGAGCGCGGCACGCGGCCGGGCCGCCGTCAGTTGGACAGCATCGCCCTGGATGCGGCCGAGGCTCTTGAAGCCGGGGACTCCGTGGAGTGGCTGACCCAGTCGGTAGTTCCGTTCATGGTCAGTCGTAGCTACCTGGACCTGGCCCGGGCGAAGACTCACTCCCAGTGTCCGGCGCCACGCGGTACGAAGGTGCCCGGTCAGCGGCCCGTTGTTCTGGAGTGGTGCGGCGAGTGCAACGACGGCACTCCGCCCCAGCTCGTCGGTGAGCGATTCCGCCGACACGACGGCTGTCTGGTGAAGTGCCCGGATTGCCACCCGGGCGGTGTGCGGCAGTCCGCTGCCGTGTGATCCGCCCCCGATAGACGTCACGGCGGCCGTGCTCCCGCGAAGAAACCGGCCGCCGTGGTGATCCCAACCCGTCGAAGAGAAGAGATCTGATGACCAGCATGACACCTCAGCCCCCCTCCAGCGAAGCAAGCCTGTTCGAGGACGACCCGGTGATGGTGCCTGCCCAGGACCGCGGTAAAGCCCCTGACACCTTCCGTGCGGCGTCCGACGGGTTCGACCGCGTTCCGCCCCAGGACCTGGACGCCGAGCAGTCCGTCCTGGGTGGGTTGCAGCTTTCCAAGGACGCAATCACCGAGGTCATGGAGATCCTCAAGGGCTACGAGTTCTACAAGCCCGCCCACGAGACGATCTACAACGTCATCGTCGACATGTACGGCAAGGGCGAGCCGGTCGACCCCATCACGCTCGGAGCGGAACTGACCGGGCTAGGCCAGATCTCGAAGATCGGTGGCGCGCCTTACCTGCACGCTCTGGTTCAGAGTGTGCCCACTGCTGCGAACGCCTCGCACTACGCCGAAATCGTCCGCGACAAGTGGAAGTTGCGGCAGGCGATCGAGGCCGGTACGCGAGTGACCGCGATGGGCTATGCCCAGGACGCGGATCCGGCTGAGGTGATTGAGGCCTCTGCTGCTCGGCTGCTGGCGCTCCAGGCCAGTTTCGACATGGGCAAGGACCCGGCCGGGTGGGACGCGCCCATGGAGGAGCTGGTTGAGGCCTGGGAGGACGATCAGGCGGCAGGTGAGGATCCAGGTCTGCCCATGCCGTGGCAGGACCTCCAGGCCATGCTGTGCACCGTTCCGGGCCACCTTGTGATCCTCGCCGGGCGCCCCGGTATGGGGAAGTCGGTGGCGTTGCTCGATCTCATGCGCCACCTCGCGGTCGTCCATGGCCGTCCGGCCGCGTTCGTCTCGCTGGAGATGGCCCGCCGCCAGATTATGAACCGCCTGATCGCCGCCGAGGCGGAGATCCCGCAGCACCACATCCGCAAGCGCGCCCTGGAGTCGGATCAGTGGGCGAAGTACGACAGGGTCCGCAGCCGGATCACCGGCGCGCCGCTGCGGCTTGTTGTTCCGCCCGGCGGCATCACCGTGCCGCAGGTCCGCTCGGCCCTGCGGCGCTGGCAGATCGAGGACCGCATGCCTCACGCGCTGGCGATCGACTACCTCCAGATCGTCAAGCCCGAAGGCCAGGGGCGAGGGGGGAATCGCACCAATGAGGTCGACACCATCGCCCGCGGTCTCAAAGAGCTTGCTCTGGAGTTCGACATCCCGGTCTTTGCTGCCGCGCAACTCTCCCGTCAGACCACCGGCCGCGACAGCAAGGTTCCGCAACTGTCCGACCTCCGTGAGTCCGGCGAGATCGAGCAGGCCGCCGACGCGGTGATCCTTCTACACCGGGAGGACTACTACGAGCCGGAGAGCGAGCGCGCCGGCGAGATCGACATGATCGTCGCGAAGAATCGAGAGGGATCGACAGGAATCGTGACCGCCGGGTTCCGCGGCCGGTTCAGCAAAATTGAGGCCATGGGTCAGGGCTTCTGACCGCTCGCTCACCTGCATCCAGCTCTACTGATCTCCGCCCGCCCCGGGGCCGGTGGGACCACACGGTCTCACCGGCCCCCTTTTCTGTTGGGTGATCCGGAACCCGGGCAGGGCCAGGGGAGGACTTGGGCATCCGGCAGACGCGGCTGGACCTCTCTGCGGGGAGCGGTCTGCGGCCTTTCGGCGGCTCGCGGCGCCCTGGTTGTGGTCGTGGCGAAGTGGTCGTGGCGAAGTCCGTCGGGTTCCTCTGGTCGGCGCGGCCGTGGGGGAAAACAGTCTCCGGCGGCGGCCCGGGTCCCGGCGGGCGGGCCGGGCGCGATGCGGTCGGCCCGCGATGGAGCCAACGGTTCAGACGCGGCATCGGTGGATTGGTTTACATGGCCGCTGCTCCGCCGTCCGCTGGCATCGTCGTTGCGGACGTAATCCGGGCAAGCGGCGGAGGGGTGGGGTGGGGGGCCCGGGTCCGGAGAACCGGCGGCACCCGCCGTACGGGGCGCGGACCGTACCCCCGCCGTCACGGATGCGGGCGCGTGAGGCGCCCTATCCAGGCCCGGGAATGGGCTGGCGGGGAGCACCTGCTGCCGCGCTGCGGCCGGGGCCGGTGCGATCGCTCCGCGTCGGTGCCGGTCTCGTCGTGGCCGAGGAGCGTGTCGTCGGTGGGTGTCCGGCCACCGCGGGGACCCGCCGCCCACGGTCCGTGGAGGGTGAAGACCCTAGGTGGCCAGGGCCGTTCGTGACGCTGCCAGCGCTGCCCGGAAAGTTGCCTGAGACTCCCTCAAAAAGGCCTTTGACCAGCGGTTTTGTGGCGTGTTGGATTTGACCCACACCCTAAAACTTGAGAGTATTAGTTATGTCGGAAGGGGGCGGGAATCCCCTCCCGGCACCGGCCCCCCGGGGCTGCACCGAAACACCTCAACGACAGGGGAGATTCATGAAGACCCGCGCCGACTACAGCTTGATGGCGGACCGGATGTCCGAGCTGATGGAAGTGCTCTTGCAGGAGGGTCCCGGTTGGTTCGCCATCGGGCTGGCCGACGGCTGCCACGACTCCATCGCCTACCGCACGCGCGAGGACGCCGAGGCGAACCAGAGTGTTCCGTGCGCCTACGTGCGCATCCCTGAGGTGCGTTCGTTCGCGCAGAGGCTCGACTGCCCCTTCACGGTCGACGAGTGCGCGGACTACCTGTGCACCACGGACGCTCTGCGCGATGTCGCGCCGAATCGCACGCCCATCGTCCTCGGCTCGACCGCAGGTCTGATCGGTCTGCCGGGCGTGGCGTATGGGGCCGAGTTCACCAAGGTCATCCGCCGCCCCGGGGTCGAGCGGCCCGAGCGGTCCACGGTGATCGACATGGAGGTGTGGGCCAACCTCGTCCTCCATCTCCCCGGGAGTCACCGCATGGCGTCCACCGACGGCAGTGCCGTCTATCTGAGCATCCAGGAGCCGGACCAGTTCCCGTGCGAGATCTCCTACGTGCCGACCGGCACCATCTACGGCTCCGAGGGCTGAGCCCGGCTTAGCCGGGGCTGATTGGCCATCATCCGCGGGCGGGCGGGGGCGGGAATCCCCGCCCGCCTGCGGGCCCGAACACCGAAACCACCTCTACAGGGAGTACGACCATGAGCGCCACCTTGAAGACCCGTATCGGGGAGCCGGACATCGAGTGCCGCTACCCGGTGATCATCGGGCAGGACCGCGTCATCGGGCAGGCCTACCGCTGGCACCGTGACTGGCTGGTCATCACCAGCGAGGGTGAGCACAACCTCCGTCGCCCGCCCACCGGCCCGGGCTCCAAGCGGGCGAGCGGCATCGACATGGCCGCCGCGTACCTTGCCGAGGAGTACGCCGCCGGTCGCGTCGGCGCGGTCGCGCTGGAGCAGATCCGCGCCGAGGCTCCGAAGCCGCTGAACGGCCCGGTGCCCCTGCTGCACCCGCGGATGCCCGCTAGCCCGCGCAACATCGCGGGCGCGCACACCGCGTTCGCCGGACTCACCGAACACCACTGGCGGGCCGTCCTCCATGGCTTCCCCGGGAGTGACAACCCCTGGTACCTCCAGTGCGAGCTGTGCCCCTGGTCCGGCGTCCGCTACTGGAGCCACCACCGCGGGCGCAACGGCCAGCCGCCGTCCGCCTTCCGCCACGAGGGCGGATGCATCGGCGCGGAGAAGGTGCGCGCCCTGATCCCCGCCTACCAGAAGTAGCCCGCTGGCTGCCGGGCCCGGAGTGCTCCGGGCCCGGCGCTACCGGCCGCACCACACCGCCCGGGCGCCGGCGGGGCGGGAATCCGGCGCAGCCCGGGCCACACCGAGGAACCTCAACTTCCCTGGAAGGGACAACATGAACGTGTTCGAGCCGACCGAGCAGGCCTGCGCCGCCGCCACCCGGGCCATGGTGATCGCGGATATCGCCCGCCGCCGCACCCTGTTCGCCTCCGCCTGGGACGGCAGGGAACTGATCCACATCGCCGAACTGCTCGACACCGTCGCCGTCTCGCTCTACGAGGAGGAGCCGGACGCCGCCCACGGCATTCCGGAGCAGGCGTGGTGCGCCCTGGCCGACGCCGAGTACACGGCGAGCAACGCCCCGGGCACCGGATTCCCTCCGGAGTTCGGGCAGTACATCACACACGCCGTGGACCGCCGCCCGCTCGCGGTCCGCAACCCTTTCGGTCCCGCTGGCGCCGCCTTCACCGCCGACGATGCCCGGCTCGTCGCCGCGCTGGAGACCCTGCACGGCCACCTCTCCTCGGCGGCCACCGAGGAGGTCGCCCAGGCGCTGTTGCAGGGCGTGCTCGCCCTGTACCAGCAGCGCGCCGGGCTTCACCGGCTCACCCGGGGGTGACGCCGTTCCGTGCGCGGGGGGGGGGGGGCGGGGGCCCGGCGCCCCCGCCCCCCCTCCGCCCACCCTGTCCACCACCGAGAGCCCCCAGGACGGCCGGCGATTCCCGCTACTCCGGCGCCACCGCTTCAGCGCCGCTACTTCAGTGCGAGGACGAGCGAGTCGGACGGCGAGGACCAGACGGCACGGGCCTCCCCGAAGCCGGCCTCGCGCAGGGTGCGCGTGTGCCACTCCACCGGCGGGGTGTCCCCGTCCGCGTGCTCGCCGAAGATCCGGAACCGCTCGGCGGTCGGCTCCGCGAGGACCGGGTCCCGGCCCGCCAGCTCCCACCACCCGGGCCAGTCGACGGCGCCCGCGGCCCTGGCCCGGTCCATGGCGAGGTGCCGGTGGGCGCGCTCGGCCTCGTTGATCCGGGGTGTGGACGCGTCCGGCATATGGTCGGCGTTCATGAAGACCCCGCCCTCCCCGACGACCCCGGCGAGCTGCCCGTACAGCCCGGCCAGCGGCTCCCGGTGGAGCCAGTGCAGCGCGGTGGCGGTCAGCACGGCGTCGTACGAGCGGTACGGCAGCAGCCGCGGCCAGTCGGGGTCCTTGAGGTCGGCGGTCACGAAGGTGACCCGGTCGTCCCCGGCGAAGGTGCCGCGGGCGATGGCCAGCAGGGCGGGGTCGAGATCGACCCCGGTACTGACCGCTCCGGGGAACCGATTCAGCAGTCTGTCCGTGATACTTCCCGTACCGCAGGCGAGGTCCAGCACCCGCGGTTCGGGGCCCACCGTGGCCTCGACCATGTCCAGCATGACCCGGAAGCGCTCCTCCCGGTCCGGGAGATACCACTCCTGCTGGCGGTCCCAGCTCTCCTGCCAGGCCCGCCAGTCGGTCGCGGCGGCCTTCGCGACGCCACTGGTCCCTGTCTCCGTCATGACACCCTCCCCCATCTCGGTAATACCCTAGAAGCAGTACGAGCCATTACACCTCTCGCCCATCCAGACCCTAGACCGCTTCCGTAAGGACTACAAGTGGAACTGGCCTCTTACTCGGACTATGCCGTACGCCTGGTGAACACCGAGGAACCGGCCCGCGGCACGGACACCCTCACCTCGGTCGAGGCCGTGCGCGCCCTCTTCGGACCCAACTCGCAGGCGGCCCGTCGCGCCGCCGACGCCGACGTGACGCGCTTCCGTTCCGTACGGGCGCGGCTGCGGGCCGTCTTCACCGCCGCCGACTCCGGCGAGGCCACCCAGGCGGTCGACCTGCTCAACTCGCTGCTGCTGGAGTTCCCGGTGAGCCCGCAGATCTCCGGGCACGACGTCCTGGACGACGAGGGCCACCCCCGCTGGCACATGCACCTCGCCGAGCACCCGTCGAACGCGACGGCGGGGTACGCGGCCACCGCCGCCATGGGCCTCGCCTTCCACCTCACGGAGTACGGCGTCGACCGGCTCGGCCTCTGCCAGGCGACGCCGTGCCGCAACGCCTACCTGGACACCTCCACCAACCGCTCACGCCGCTACTGCTCGGACCGCTGCGCGACCCGCGCCAACGTCGCCGCCTACCGGGCCCGCAAACGCCTGGAGAGCGACAGGCGCCTGGCGGACGAGCGCTCGGCGAGCACCGGACGCACCCCGCGGGCCAGCCAGGACACCACCGCGCGCGCCGAACGCTGATCGCCCAGCGGCCGGTACCGCGCCCTGACCCGCCCCAGCAGCAGCTCCTCGGGCACCGCCCCGAACACCCGGCTGTCCCCCTCGGCGCCCGGATTGTCCCCGAGCACCCACCATCCGCCGTCGCGCCGCTCGGCCAGCCGCTTCACGATGAGCAGATCCTGCTGGAGCGGATGTCTCAGCACGGCCACGTCCCCGGCCCTGACCGGGGCGCCGTACCGGACGAGAAGCTGATCGCCGTGTCTGAGCGTCGGATACATGGACGGCCCGGTCACCTCCGCGATCCCCCACGGCACCCGCGGCTCCCGCCCCGGCACCGGCTCGGGCCCCAGCCCCGGCTCCTGCCCCAGTTCCGTCATACGGCACCTCCCGCTCCCACCGTACGTTCCGCCGCCGGTCCCGTACCGACCCCGGACTTTTGTCCTAAGCCCAAGGGGGCACTCGCGAAATACCTCTTCTCACGGAGTAATGTCCCACCTGAGAAGACGATCACGAGGAAGGACAGCACCATGCTTTCCCGCCTGTTTGCCCCCAAGGTGACGGTCAGCGCCCACTGCGACCTCCCCTGCGGCGTGTACGACCCCGCCCAGGCCCGCATCGAGGCCGAGTCCGTCAAGGCCGTCCAGGAAAAGATGGCCGGCAACGACGACCCCCACTTCCAGGCGCGCGCCACGGTCATCAAGGAGCAGCGCGCCGAGCTGGCCAAGCACCACGTCTCGGTGCTGTGGAGCGACTACTTCAAGCCCCCGCACTTCGAGAAGTACCCGGAGCTGCACCAGCTCGTCAACGACACCCTCAAGGCGCTCTCCACCGCCAAGGGCTCCACGGACCCGGCGACGGGCCAGAAGGCCCTGGACTACATCGCCCAGGTCGACAAGATCTTCTGGGAGACCAAGAAGGCGTAGCGTGCCCTCCTGTGCGGCGCTCCCCGGCGGAGTGCGTACGCGCAGGTCACCAGGTGCGACGAGGGCTCGACGGCCACGGCCGTCGAGCCCTCGTGCGCGTCCGGCCCCGGGGCGGCGCCGGAGCGGCCCACTCGCCGCGGCCATGGTTCAGTCCAGCGTGCCGAACAGGAGACCCAGTGCGGCCAACGTCCCGGTGAACACCACGAACACCAGCAGGGATACGAGGATCAGCAGCCAGCCGGTCACGATGCCGAACAGGGCCAGGCCGCGGTCGCGGGCGTCCGGGCGCTTGCCTCGGCGGCGGCCCAGGTGTCCGGCAGGGACGGCGACCGCGCCGAACATGAGCAGGGCGAACGTGTAGTGGTTGCCGTACGGCAGCCAGAACATCGGCGTCACGACGACGGCCACGATCAGGCCGATGCCCGAGGCAGCCGACCAGAAACTCACCCGGGCGGGCGCGTTGCGGGGCTGGAGCGTCGGCGCGGCCGGCTCCCGCGTATCGCTGGTCACGACGGTTCTCCCCCGACGGACCGTCGCACGCGCCTCATGGCACCGCCTTGAACAACTGGGCCGCGGACACCAGGCCGAGCAGTACGTGCGCCAGCAGCGGGATGAACGCCGTCGCCTGGAAGACCGCGAGCGGGACGCTTCTCCGCTGCCCCACCGGCGACGAGCCGCCTCTGGCGGACAGCCAGACGCCGAACCCGCAGCAGATCAGCGGGATCAGCGAGAGGGACCCGGGAAACGCCTGGAGCATCACCGCGGGTGCGAGCAGGCCGTACGCCCGGCGCAGTCGGGCCGCGCGCGCCTTGTTGTCCGCGGGTGCGCGTACCGGGTCGGGAACGGCCCGGACGCCGTGGGCAGGGGGCCGGCCCGGGCCCGACCGGTAGGCGTGAGCCGCCACGGGCGACGGCGAAGGAGGAGTGGGCGGAGGAGTGGGAGGCAGGGGCGGCAGGACAGGGTGCGGGGTGGCCACGGCGGCGGGCGGGCGGGGCGCGGGACGGGCGGCGGCGGTGATCGTCGCCGCGCCATGGACGCGTTCCCGCAGGTACTCGATCCGCGCGCGCATCTCGTGCGCGTCCTGGAAACGGTCGTCCGGGTTCTTCTCCAGCGCGCGGGCCACCAGCGCCTCGACCCCGGCCGGCACCGGGACCCCCGCGGACGCGAGCGTCGGCGCCGCCGTGGTGACGTGCAGATAGCCGAGGGAGATGAACGAGTCGCCGTCGAACGGCAGCTCACCGGTGATCAGTTGGAACAGGACGACGCCGACCGCGTACAGATCGGACCGGCCGTCGACCGGCCGCCGGCCCTCGAACTGCTCGGGCGACATGTACTGGGGCGTCCCGGGCGTCATGCCCGTGGCGGTCAGCGCCGTCCGCTCCGGCCCGGAGACGTCGAGCGCGCGGGCGATGCCGAAGTCCATCACCTTGAGCGCGCCGGCGTCGGTCACGATCACGTTGGAGGGCTTGATGTCGCGGTGCACGATGCCGGCGGCGTGACTGGCCGTCAGCGCGGACAGCACCTCGGCCGTCAGCTCCAGGGCACGGTCCAGCGGCAGGCCCCCACCGGTCGCCGAGGACCGGGCGAGCAGCGCGCTCAAGGTCTCCCCGCGGACGAACTCCATGACGAGGTACGGGGCCGTCCGGCCGTCCTCGAACCGCTCCTCCCCCGTGTCGTGCACCGCGACCACACAGGGGTGGCTGAGCCCGGCCACCGCCTGGGCCTCGCGCCGGAACCGGGCGCGGCACCGCTCGTCGTACGCGAGCGCAGCGAGCATGCTCTTGACGGCGACGGTGCGGTCGAGCGCCGTGTCATGAGCCTTGTGCACGGCGGCCATGCCGCCCTGCCCCACCTGTTCCTCGATGCGGTAACGCCCGCCCGCGAGTGTCACGCCCGTCCGGATCGGCCCGGTCACGCCCGCCATGCCGTGTCCCCTCCCCCGTCCCACCCGTGGCGGAGCCGTCGGAAGGTGACGAGCGGCCAGGTGGGCCAGTGAGTATACGGCCCTTGATCACACCGGTACGGAGGACCGTGCAGGGGAGCGGGCCCCTGCTCGGCACGGCCCCGGCTCGTCCCCGGCGCGGCGCGGCCCCGGCCCATGGCTCCGCTCAGGGGATCTCCGCCACCGCCGTGATCTCCACGAGCTGGCCCGTGTACCCCAGGCACGCCACCCCGAGCAGCGTCGACGTGTGCGGGCCCAGCGTCAGGCCGCTCGCGCGGACGACCTCCCAGACGCGGCTGAGGTCCGCCGGGTCCGAGGCGGCCACGTAGACCGTGGTGGCCACGACATCGGGCAGACCGCAGCCGATGGCGCTCAGCGCGCTCTCCAGATTGGCGAGGACCTGTTCCGTCTGGGCGACGAAGTCGTCGGGGCCGATCAGTTTGCCGTCGGCGTCGAGCGGTACGGCGCCGGCCAGGAAGGCCAGGCGGCGGTCCGTGGCGACGATCGCTGCGTGCGCGTAGTCCGGCGGCGGGAAGAGGCCGGGCACGGTCATGCGGTGGGCCATCTCAATACGCTCCTCGAATCGCCCCTGGGGTGTCCACCTGGGGATACGGCTGAACACCCCGGCCTGCTCAGCCCGACCGGCCGCATTCGTACCGCTGAACGGTTTCCTCTAGTCTGCGGACTCATCGCGTCACGGGACGGGGAGGGGTGGCCGTGGGCCTGCGGATACGAGGGGTGGTCCTGCCGGGGCTGGTGGACGGCGCCCCGGCGGACGTGGTGGCGTACGACCGGGATCCGGTGGCGCACCCGGAGGTTCTGGGGTGTCCGGAGCGGATCGTCCTCAAGGGCCGGGTGGTGCGGTGAGCCGGTCGCCGTGGGCGGCGGGGCCGGTTCTCAGGCCGCCGGGGCGTGGAGCAGGGGGCTCTTGTGGCGGGTGAGCCAGCGCCGGTAGTCGACGGCCCGTAGCGCCGCCTCCCGGTACGCCGCCTCCAGGTCCGCGAAGACCGCGGCTTCGAGGGCGCGTTCACCGGGGGCGCCGCCGAGGCCGATCGCGCCGTCCACGGGGGAGAACCGCGAGAAGAGCAGGAGCCGTACCGCCAGCGGGTCGTCCCGCAGGGGGCGGATGACCATGTCGTCGCGCGGGCCCGAGGTGGGCTGGCAGGGGGCGACCGCCTCGCCGACCGCGATCAGTGAGGCGGCGGTGAGGTAATCGCCGTGCAGGACGCGGGGGTTGAGACCGGCGGCGCCCAGCACGCGGCGCAGGCCGTCCCATTCGCCGTCCACCGTGGGGTCGACCATCCAGCGGTCCCCGGCGAGGTCGGCCAGCTCCACGACCTGGCGGGCCGCCGCCGGGTGGTCCCGGGCCATGGAGACGAACTGCGGCTCCCGTTCGACCAGTACGCGACGGGCGAGCCCGTCGGGGACCGCCAGCGGGCAGCCCTCCACCTCGTGGACGAAGGCGACGTCGAGCTGGCCGGCCGCGACCATCCGCAGCAGCGCGCTCGGCGAGACGTCCATGTGGAGCGAGATGTCCGTGCCGGGCAGCCGGTGCCGCAGCCGGCGCAGCCAGCCCGCCAGCGCCCGACTGGCGGTGGAGCCGACGCGCAGCCGGGGTCCCGCGCTGCGGTCGGCCGCCGCGCGTGCCTCGGCGACGAGGGTGGCCATGCCGGAGACGAGCGGCCGGGCGCGGCTCAGCACGGAGTGGCCCAGCGGGGTCGGCCGGCAGCCGGTGCGTTCGCGGGAGAACAGCTCGGCCCCCAACGCGTTCTCGATCCGGCGCAGTTGTGTGGTGAGGGACGGCTGGCTCATCCCCAACTGGCGTGCCGCTTTGTGCAGGCTGCCGGTGTCGGCGATGGCGCACAAGGCGCGCAGATGTCTCACCTCCAGCTCCATGTCCCAGAGAGTAGAGGGGCCGAATGAGCCGCACCAGATGGTCAAAACGCAGTAATTGGCGCCTGATTCGAAGAAATACCGCCGGGATTCTACGCGGGGTGATGCGCTGGTGTTATCGGCGGCTGACATCATCCGCCCCGGGGCGAACTCATCGAGACTCTGCGGTACCCGAATCCGTGCACCGGACGAGCAGGAAGCAGGAGCCCCCCACATGCGACACCCCAAGCCCGCACTTTCGGCAGCTCTCACCGTCGGTATCGCCTTCGCGACCGCCTTCGCCCTCACCCCCGCCGCCTCCGCGGCGGACACCGAGACGGCGCCCACCGCC
Organism: Streptomyces sp. NPDC059142; assembly: GCF_042755665.1. Taxonomy (NCBI): domain Bacteria; kingdom Bacillati; phylum Actinomycetota; class Actinomycetes; order Kitasatosporales; family Streptomycetaceae; genus Streptomyces; species Streptomyces sp. NPDC059142. Next base: position 20,113 of record NZ_JBHZDA010000075.1, on the reverse strand, counting down.
TCGTACGCCGCGTACGAGGGCTCGAAGGAGGAGGCGGCGAACAACAAGGCGTTCTTCGACGCCGTCGTGAAGTCGGTCGCCGAGAAGCGCGCCGCGAACCCCGGCATCCAGGCCGTCACCGTCGTCTACAACGCCTCGGCCGCGCCGCGCTTCGCGAGCCAGATAGCCGCGAGCACCTCGATCTGGAACGCCGCCGTCTCCAACGTGAAGCTCCAGGCGGGCACCAGCGGCGTCGACTTCACCTACCGGGAGGGCAACGACTCGCGCGGCTCGTACGCGAGCACCAACGGCCACGGTTCGGGTTACATCTTCCTGGACTACGCGCAGAACCAGCAGTACAACTCGACGCGGGTCACCGCCCATGAGACCGGGCACGTCCTCGGTCTGCCCGACCACTACTCGGGCCCGTGCACCGAGCTGATGTCGGGCGGCGGCCCCGGCACCTCCTGCCAGAACGCCCAGCCGAACGCGGCGGAGCGTGCGCGCGTCAACACCCTGTGGGCGAACGGTCTCGCCGCCGCCCTGGCCAAGCTCTCCTGACCTCTCCCCCGCACCGCACGCGAAGGGGCGTCCCCGTATCCACCCCCCACGGGACGCCCCTTCCGTGTTCCCGCTTCCTTCCGGGCAGGGGGCTCAGCGGTTCAGGACGCGCCGACCAGCGGCCGGTCCGCCAGCTCCGTGTTCACCGGGAGCTGGCGCCTGATCCGGCCGAGCGCCTCCTCGAAGCCGCCGCCGGCGATGCCCGACGCGTACGCCGCCCCGCCGCAGTGCAGGGTCAGGCTCAGCTCCGCCCGGCCGACCGGCCCTTCCGCGTCCCGCTCACCGAGCGCGAGCAGACAGCTCAGCGTGGCCTGTTCGACCGTGCCGTCCGAGCTGACGGGCAGGGGGATGTCCCACTCCATGACGCAGGAGGACAGCACCCCGCCCGCTCCCACCGCTTCCAGTACGGCGAAATCCACCCCTTCGTACTCAACTCCCCTGATCTGCGTACGCACTTGCTGTCCGCCCGCGGTCAGGGTGATCGCTTCCGCCCCCTGGCGGTCCCGGTACCAACCCGCCCATGAATCCGTCGACTCCGCTGTCATGGCGCGGACTGTAGCGGTAGCAGATCTTCCGCCGCAGCACGGGTCACCGCTCGCGTGCGCGGTTCCTGACGAGTACCCCGTTTTCGAAGTCCCGCCGTGACGCGGGCGGATGCCCGGCGTTGGCGGGATCCGTTCCGCCGTGGTCCTTCTCCGGCCCCCGGACCGGTGGGTCCGGTGTGACCATCAACTCGTCGGCCCGGAGTCGCCGTTGCCCCGGGCGGTCCGCTCCCGCCGGTGGGGCGGGGGACGGCGCCCGTGTCCGCCGGGGTGGGCGGTGCCGGAGCTTTCCGGCCACTTCTTCGGCGGACGGCGGGGCCGAGGGCTCAGCGGTCCCGCGGCTCGCGCCACATCGGCCACATGTGCGGCCCGTCGGGCAGGTCGACGGTGGTGCCCGTGAAGTCGAATCCGAGCCGCTCGTAGAGGCGCCTGCTGCGGGCGCTGCTCGCCTCCAGATACGCGGGGACGCCGTCCCGGTCGCACCGCTCCAGCACGGATTCGATCAGCGCGCGGCCCACTCCGCGGCCCTGGCGCTCCGGGGACACGGCGATCATCAGCAGATACGCGTGCGCCCGGTCGTGCGGGTGGACGGCGCCGGTCAGCCGGCCGACCAGCTCGGTCCGCTCGTTGTCCGGGTCGGACACCTCCCGCATCAGCGCGGGTGTCCGGTCCTCCTCCTCGGGCAGCCCCGCCTCCACATGGAGCCAGAGCGCCATGGCGGTCCCGTCCTCCAGGAGGTCCACCCACCCCTCGGCCAGCGCGACATCGGCGAACACCCCGAAGAAGAGACCGCTCAGTTTCCTGCGGCTGTCCTCCTCTGGGAAGACCCACCGGGTCACCGGGTCGGCCTCGAACGCGTCCTCCAGCAGCCGGATCAGCGTCGGCCGGTCCTCCTCGGTGGCCCGTCTGATCCCGCTGGTTCTGGCCCTGCCCACGTTGTCCACGCTCACGGTCCGGTCCTCCAGTCATGACGTCAACTTGCCGCCCTGATACTAGAGTTGGGCTGAACGCACCGAGTGAGGGGACGGGTGCTTTCCGCAACGGCCGTGGTCAGCGGGGTGACGGGCCGCTCGGCGGGGTGACGGGCGGTGGGGTCAGCGGCTGCGGCGGGTGACGAACTCCGCGAGCGAGAGGAGATCGCCCGCCGCCGCCAGATCGGGCACGGCCCGGGAGAGCTGCTGGACGGCGCGCGACATCCGCTCGGCGGCCTCCTGCTGCGCCCAGTCCCTGGCCCCGGCCCGTTCGACGGCGTCGGCGGCGCGCCGTACCCCCTCGGCGTCCAGCGGGCGCCGGTACAGCTCCGCCAGTTCCTCGGCGGCCGGGGTGCCCGAGGCCAGCGCCGCGACCACCGGCAGCGACTTCTTGTGGGCGGCCAGATCGGCGCCGACCGGCTTGCCCGTACGGTCGGGGTCGCCCCAGATGCCGATCAGGTCGTCGATGAGCTGGAAGGCGAGCCCCGCCTCCCGGCCGAAGGCGTCGACCGCGGCGGCCTGTTCGGGCCCGGCGCCCGCGTAGAGCGCGCCCAGCGCACACGACGCGCCCAGCAGCGCACCGGTCTTGGCGGTCGCCATGGCCACGCACTCGTCGAGGGACACCTCGTGCGGGTCCAGGGACTCGAAGGCGCAGTCCGCCTGCTGGCCCGCGCACAGCTCGATCACACAGGACGCGAGCCGCGCCGCGGCGGCGGCCGACGCCGGGTGCGGGTCCTCCGCGAGGAGCCGTAACGCGAGGGCGAACATGGCGTCGCCCGTGATGATGGCGTCCGGCGTGCCGAAGACCGTCCAGGCGGTGGCGCGATGGCGCCGTACGGGGTCCTCGTCGATCACGTCGTCGTGGAGGAGCGTGAAGTTGTGGGCCAGCTCGACGGCGACGGCGGGCCGTACGGCGGCGCGCGCGTCCCCGCCCAGCGAGCGCGCGGCGGCGAGCACGAGCGCGGGTCTGATCGCCTTGCCGGTCCGCCCCGTACCGCCCGGCGCCGGGATCCCGTCGGCGTCCGCCCAGCCGAAGTGGTAGAGCGCGACCCCGCGCATCGCTCCGGGCAGCCTCTCGACGGCGGAGCGCAGTTCGGGATCGACCTCGGTGCGGGTGCGCTCCAGAAGAGCCACGGCCTCGTGGCCCTCGGTGGCTGCACCGGTGCTGGTCATGGTCACGCGTCAACTTCCTCTGAGCGGCTCTACGGCTTACGGCTGCCAGGCGGTGCGGCGGGTACGGCGGAGGGCGCCACGGCGGGCGGCGGTACGGCGGACGGCGGTACGGCCGTACGAGGCCGGGGGGCGCGCGCGGGGGCCGTGGGGCGCCCCCGCCGCCGCGACCACACGCCCCCCCGCCCCCCCCCCCCGCCCCTCCCTCA
>NZ_JBHZDA010000075.1:0-16671 GCF_042755665.1 Streptomyces sp. NPDC059142 | reverse complement strand
CCTCGGCGCGCTGACGGCCGCGGCCCGGGGGGGCGGGGGGGTGGACGGGGGGCGCCCCCCCGGGGCCCGTACCTCACGCCGCGCCCCGCACGGCGCGCGCCAGGTGGTCTCCGCTCACCGCCAGCGGCCCACTTCCACGTTCTCCAGCACACCGAGGGCGTCCGGCACGAGGACGGCCGCCGAGTAGTACGCCGTGACCAGGTACGAGATGATCGCCTGCTCGTCGATGCCCATGAAGCGGACCGACATGCTCGGCTCGATCTCGTCCGGGATCCCGCTCTGCTGAAGGCCGACGACCCCCTGCTCGGTCTCGCCCGTACGCATACAGATGATCGACGTCGTCCTGGCGTCCGAGACGGGGATCTTGTTGCACGGGAAGATCGGCACCCCGCGCCAGGCGGGCACATGGGTGCCCGCGACCTCCACGGTGTCCGGGTAGAGCCCCCGCTTGTTGCACTCGCGGCCGAAGGCGGCGATGGCGCGCGGGTGCGCCAGGAAGAGCTTCGACCCACGGCGGCGCGACAGCAGCTCGTCCATGTCGTCCGGGCTGGGACCGCCGTCGTGCGGCTGGAGCCGCTGGCCGTAGTCGCAGTTGTGGAGCAGGCCGAACTCGCGGTTGTTGATCAGCTCGTGCTCCTGGCGCTCCCTGAGCGCCTCGACCGTGAGCCGCAACTGCTGCTCGGTCTGGTTCATCGGCTGGTTGTAGAGGTCCGCGACCCGGCTGTGCACCTTCAGCACGGTCTGCGCGACGCTCAGCTCGTACTCGCGCGGCGCCCCCTCGTAGTCCACGAACGTGTGCGGGACGACGGCTTCCCCGACATGGCCGGCGGACAGCTCGATGGCGGCCTCGCCGTACTTGTTGGTCCGCTGCTCCGGTACGGAGCGCACCGCCTCCAGGTGCAGGCGCAGGGAGTTCTCCCGCTCCGCCAGGTTCCGCACCTCCCGCCTGGTCAGCACCAGCACCGTGCACGCCGTCGCGGCGCGCGCGGTGCAGGCCCAGGTGGCCTCCCCGTCCACCAGCGCCTGCTCACCGAAGTACGCCCCGTCGGCGAGGACTTCGAGCACCGTCTCGTCCCCGTAGGGGCCCGTGCCCGTCTTCTCCACCCGGCCGTGCGCCAGCAGGAAGACCTCGTCCGCCGCGTCGCCGGAGGCGGCCAGCACCTGTCCGGCCTCGAACTGCCGCTGCTCGCAGCGGCGCGCCAGCTCGGCCAGCACCTCCTCGTTGCCGTAGTCGCGCAGCGCGGGCAGCTCGCCCAGCTCGGCCGGGATGACCGCGACGCGGTCGCCCGTCTGCACGAACGTCACCCGTCCGTCGCCGACCGCGTAGCTGAGCCGACGGTTCACCCGGTAGGTGCCGCCCTGCACCTGGACCCACGGCAGCATCCGCAGCAGCCACCGCGAGGTGATCTCCTGCATCTGCGGCGCCGACTTGGTGGTGGTCGCCAGGTTCCGGGCGGCATCCGTCCCAAGACTCTGCTGGGGCGGCGGCTGCGCCGCGCGGACCTCGTCACCAACCGAAACCGACATGGAGTCTCCCTCTCACACTTTCGATCATGTACGACCTGCGAGAAGAATGGTTCCATCACGTGGCGTGCAGGCGCCATTACACAAACGAGTGGGACTGAACAGCGCGATACGGGGCACAACACGCGGAAGTTCATCCCGACGGCGCACCCGCACGGCGCACCCGGACGGCGCACCCCGGGCCGCCCGGCACGACCGGGAACGCCCCGCGGCCGACAATGGGACCGTGACCCCGCACGTATCCCCCGGAGCCCCCGGTCCGGCTGGACCCCCCGTATCCCCCGGAGCCCCCGGTCCGGCCGGACCCCGCGTACCCCCCGGCCCGCCCGAATCCGCCGGCCCCGCCCACGCCCCCGGTCTCGCGGCCCTGCGTCCGCGCCTCCCCTCGCCGCTCCACCCCGCCGAGGACGAGCGCTTCGCGCGGCGCGGCGTCCGGCTGCTCCTCAAGCGCGACGACCTGATCCACCCCGAGCTGCCGGGCAACAAGTGGCGCAAACTGGCGCCCAATCTGCGGGCCGCCGCGGCCTCCGGGCGGCGCACGCTGCTGACCTTCGGCGGCGCGTACTCCAACCACCTGCGCGCGACCGCCGCCGCCGGGCGGCTCCTCGGCTTCGCCACCGTCGGTGTCGTACGCGGCGAGGAGCTGGCCGACCGGCCCCTCAACGCGTCGCTGGCCCGCTGCGCCGCCGACGGGATGCGGCTGCTCTTCGTCAGCCGCGCCGAGTACCGCCGCAAGGCGGAGCCCGCCGCCGCCGCCGCGCTGTCGTCCCGCGCGGGGCTGGACCCCGGCGATGTGTACGTCGTACCGGAGGGCGGCAGCAACGCGCTCGCCGCGCACGGCTGCGCCGAGCTGGGCAGGGAGCTGCGCGGCGTGGCCGCCACCGTCGCGGTGGCGTGCGGCACCGGCGGCACGCTCGCGGGGCTCGCCGCCGGGCTGGGGGCAGGGCAGACGGCGCTCGGCTTCCCGGTGCTCAAAGGCGGCTTCCTGGACGGGGAGATACGAGCGCTCCAGCACACCGCGTTCACAGGACCGGCCGGCGACTGGCACCTCGACGACCGCTTCCACTTCGGCGGCTTCGCCCGTGTCCCTCCCGAGCTGGAGTCCTTCGCCCGGGACTTCGAGGACCGGCACGGGTTCGCCGTGGAACGTCTCTATGTCGCCAAAACGCTGTACGGACTCACCACGCTGGCGGCCGAGGGCGCCTTCCCGCCCGGCACGGCGGTCGCCGCCGTCGTCACCGGCGCCCCCGAGCCCTCCGCCGCGCCGTAGCCCCTGTCCCGCCTCCTGGCGAGCCCGCTCAGTCCGAGCCGTCCTCCCGGTACGTCGCCGCCTCCTCCAGGTCGAGCCGGCGCAGCAGCGTCCGCAGCATCTCGTCGTCGATCCGCCGCCGGTCGCGCAGCTCGACGAAGACGGTGCGCTCCGCCTCGATCATCTCCGTGGAGAGCCGGCGGTAGGTGTCGTCCGCCGATTCCCCGGTGATCTCGTTGACGGCGCCCAGCCGCTCCCACACGGCGTTGCGGCGGCGCTCCAGCACCGTACGGAGCCGGTCGGCGAGCGGTGGCGGCAGCGCGTTGCGTTCGTCGGCCAGCAGCTCGTCCAGCCGCCGTTCCGCCGCCGCCGACGCCTCGCTCTGCGCCTGCGCCTCGGCGAGCGTCTCGGTCTGCCGGTCGCGGCCCTGCACCTTCAGCAGCCGGATGAGCGGCGGCAGCGTGAGCCCCTGCACCACGAGCGTGCCGATGACCGTCGTGAACGTCAGGAACAGCACGAGGTTGCGCCCCGGGAACGGTGTGCCGTCGTGGACGGTCAGCGGGATGGAGAAGGCGATGGCCAGCGACACCACACCGCGCATCCCCGCCCAGCCGACGATCAGCGGCGCGGTCCACGTCGTGTCGGGCTCGCGCTCCCTGATGCGCGGGAAGAGCGCGCGCGGCAGGAAGGTCGCCGGATAGACCCAGACGAACCGGACGAGGACCACGGCCACGAAGACCCACAGGGCGTAGAGGGCCGCCTCGGCGACCCCGTACTCCCCGAGCCCCTTGAGGACGAAGGGCAACTGGAGCCCGATGAGCGCGAAGACGGCCGACTCCAGGACGAACGCGACCATCTTCCACACCGCGGCCTCCTGGAGCCGCGTCGCGAAGTCCACCTGCCAGGAACGGTGGCCGAGGTAGAGCGCCACCACCACGACGGCCAGCACACCGGACGCGCCGACCTGCTCGGCCGCCGCGTAGGCGACGAAGGGGATGAGCAGCGAGAGTGTGTTCTGGAGCAGCGCCTCGGTGAGATGGGTGCGCAGCCAGTGCAGTGGGACCATCAGGACGAGCCCGACACCGACACCGCCGACCGCGGCGAGCGCGAACTCCTCCACCCCGCCCGCCCAGCTCGCGCCGGCGCCGACGGCGGCGGCCAGTGCCACCTTGAAGGCGGTGATGGCGGTCGCGTCGTTGAGCAGCGACTCACCCTGAAGGATGGTGGTGATCCGGCTCGGCAGCCCCAGTTTGCGGGCGATGGCGGTGGCCGCCACCGCGTCGGGCGGTGCGACGACGGCGCCCAGCACCAGCGCGGTGGTGAGCGGCAGGTCGGGGACGAGGAGGTAGGTGAGCCAGCCCACCGCGAGGGTCGCGAAGAGCACGTAGCCGACCGAGAGCAGCGCCACCGGCCGGATGTTGGCCCGCAGGTCGAGGTACGAGCTGTCGACCGCGGCGGTGTAGAGCAGGGGCGGCAGGATCAGCGGGAGCACGATGTGCGGATCCAGTGTGTAGTCCGGCACACCGGGTACGTACGCGGCGCCCAGTCCGGCCGCGACCAGCAGCAGGGGCGCGGCGACCGGCGTCCTGCGGGCCGCCCCGGCGATCGCCGCGCTGGCCGCCACCAGCGCGATCAGCGGCAGTACATCCATCCGGATCCGTCTTCCCCTCGTGTGCGTACGGCCTGTGCGTACGTCCGTGTGTGTACGTCCTTGTGTGCGTCCGCGTGTGTACGCCCCCGGGGAGCAGGCCCGTGTGTCTGCGTACGTCCGCGTGCGCGCTGTGTGCGTGCGTTCGTCCGTGTGGGCGCGGACGTCGTAATCTCGCCATCATGAGCCAGTGCGACCACATCGCGGAACTTCCCCACCCCGAGCCCGTGCCGAGGGGTGACACCTGCGCCGAGTGTCTGGCCGTCGGCAGCCACCCCGTACAACTGCGGCTCTGTCTGGAGTGCGGGAACGTGGGGTGCTGTGATTCGTCGCCGTACCGGCACGCGACACTCCACTTCGAGCAGACGGGCCACGCCGTGATGCGAAGTTTCGAGCCGGGCGAGAGCTGGCGCTGGTGCTTCGTGGACGGTTCGATCGTCTGACGACTGGGTACGTCAACCCTCCGCCGGTTGTTCTGAATTGGATGCCGCAGACCCCTAGCCACGTTCCGTGGTCATATGCTTACCATGAGTGACGGTATCGGATGGGGGTCCCGGCGACACGGCACTATGGATCGCGATAGCGTCGCCACCCAGACCGGCTACGTAATGACACGTACCAGCAAGGCTCCGCGACATGTCCTGTCCGGAGCCCTGAAGAGCTTGTGCCACCTTGGAGGTGAGGGTGTCCCAGATCGCAGGCGAGCCCGGGACCCAGGACTTCGTGGAAGTCCGGCTGCCCGCTGCGGGTGCCTACCTGTCCGTGCTGCGTACGGCCACGGCCGGCCTCGCGGCGCGCTTGGACTTCACCCTCGACGAGATCGAGGACCTCCGCATCGCGGTGGACGAAGCCTGCGCGATCCTGCTCCAGCAGGCCGTACCGGGCTCCGTTCTCAGTTGTGTCTTCCGTCTTGTCGAGGACTCGCTCGAAGTGACCGTCTCGGCCCCCACCACCGACGGACGGGCGCCCGAGCGCGACACGTTCGCGTGGACCGTGCTCTCCGCACTGGCCGGCAAGGTCGAGTCGACGGTCGCCGAGGACCGTACGGTCACCATCAGCCTCTACAAACAGCGCGGCGCGGGACCCGGGCCGGCGTGAGGAACGGGGACGGTCCGGTGCGTGACGAGGGGCGCATCCCACCAGAGCCGCGGGGAGGGCACGAGGCTCCGGCGGAGCCGGTGCTCGCCCCCGCGGGCATCCCCGAGCAGCAGGCCCGCCCCCATCCGGAGGACGGGCTTGAGGGCCAGACGGCCGCGGCGGAACAGACGCGGACAGAGCGGGCGCAGGCAGAGCGGGCGGCCTTTATGAGCGAGCAGCACAGCGAGCAGGAGAGCGCGCCGCGGGGTGAGCAGCGGCGCGAGCGTCAGAGCGAGCCGCGCGACGCGTCCCGCGGCGAGCGGCAGCACCACGACCCACATGACCGCAGCGGCGCGCGGGCGATGTTCATCGAGCTGCGCGACCTGCCCGACGGCTCGCCTCAGAAGGCGGCCCTGCGCAATCAGCTCGTCCGGATGCATCTGCCCCTGGTCGAGCATCTCGCGCGGCGGTTCCGCAACCGCGGCGAGCCGCTGGACGACCTCACGCAGGTCGCGACCATCGGGCTGATCAAGTCGGTGGACCGCTTCGACCCGGAGCGCGGGGTCGAGTTCTCGACGTACGCGACACCGACGGTCGTCGGGGAGATCAAGCGGCACTTCCGGGACAAGGGCTGGGCGGTACGGGTGCCGCGCCGCCTCCAGGAGCTGCGGCTGGCCCTGACGACCGCGACGGCGGAGCTGTCGCAGCAGCACGGCAGATCGCCGACGGTGCACGAGCTGGCGGAGCGGCTCGGCATCTCGGAGGAGGAGGTCCTGGAGGGCCTGGAGTCCGCCAACGCGTACTCCACGCTCTCGCTGGACGTGCCGGACACGGACGACGAGTCCCCGGCGGTGGCGGACACGCTGGGCGCCGAGGACGAGGCGCTGGAGGGCGTCGAGTACCGGGAGTCGCTCAAGCCGCTGTTGGAGGATCTCCCGCCCCGGGAGAAGCGGATCCTGCTGCTCCGGTTCTTCGGCAACATGACGCAGTCGCAGATCGCGCAGGAGGTCGGCATCTCGCAGATGCATGTCTCGCGCCTGCTGGCGCGCACGCTGGCGCAGTTGCGCGAACGGCTCCTCGTCGAGGAGTAGGCCGAGGAGCGGAGCGGCGCCGGAGCAGGAGCGGCGCAGAGGAAGGGTGACACAGGGTTACGGAGGCGATCCGGCCCGGTCACGGACAGGTCCCGCAGCCGTACGGACGCGGGACCTGGACGGATTCACACCCCTTCACGACGCTTCAGGCGTTTCACCACCCTCACGCCCCCCGCGCCCCTCACGACCCGAATGCGCCGTGTGCGCCTTGCGCGCCTTGCGCGCCTTGCGCGCCTTCACGCGCGCCCATCGCACCTCCACGCACCCACCGCGCCTCTGCGGACACGGACACGGACACTGCCTAGGCGTCGCCGTCCGGGCCTCTGATCCCCAGCGCCTCGGTGGTCGTCGGGTTGACGAGCAGGACCAGCCCCGTCACCGCCACGGCCGCCAGCACGATCCCGGCCGGGATCCCGGCGCCGTCCGAGGTGAGCAGGGTGTAGGCGACCGGCAGCGCGAGGATCTGGGTGATCAGCGCGGGTCCCCGGCTCCAGCTACGGCGCAGCAGCAGCCCGCGCGCGGCGAGCAGCGGGATGATCCCGAGCGCGATCAGGGTCACTCCGCCCATCTCGGCCTGCTGCGGGGAGTCGGGACGCCCGAGCAACCCCATGACCAGCAGATACACCCCGCCGGCGATCAGCGCCAGGGCCTCCAGACCGCTGACCGCCGCCGCGGCGGTCAGCCGGGTGGGGCGCGGGATCGGCTCGGGGTCGGGCTGCGTCGCTGTGCTCACCCTTGCAGGGTATCGGCCCGCGGACCGGGCCCCGGAGCCCCGCCCCCGCGATGCCCGAGGACGACCCGTCACGGCCCGGCCGGTAATCTGCTGGGCATGCGCGCACTCCTCGTGGTCAACCCGGCAGCAACCACCACCAGTGCCCGCACCCGTGACGTACTGATCCACGCGCTGGCCAGCGAGATGAAGCTGGAGGCGGTGACGACCGAGTACCGCGGCCACGCCCGTGACCTGGGCCGGCGGGCCGCCGACTCCGACGACATAGAGCTGGTCGTGGCCCTGGGCGGGGACGGCACCGTCAACGAGGTCGTGAACGGTCTGCTGCACGACGGCCCCGACCCCGAGCGGCTGCCCCGGCTCGCGGTGGTTCCCGGCGGCTCGACCAATGTCTTCGCCCGCGCGCTCGGGCTGCCGAACGACGCGGTGGAGGCGACCGGCGCGATCCTCCAGGCGCTGGAGGAGAAGAGCGAACGCACGGTCGGTCTGGGACTGGCGGCCGGAACGCCGGGTTCGGAGGACGAGGCGGTACCGGCACGGTGGTTCACCTTCAACGCGGGGTTCGGATTCGACGCGGGCGTCGTCGGCCGGGTCGAACAGCACCGGGAACGCGGAAAGCGTTCGACGCACGCGCTCTATGTGCGCCAGGTGATACGCCAGTTCCTGGACGAGCCGCACCGCCGCCATGGAATGATCACTTTGGAACGGCCCGGTGAGGATCCGGTCGAGGATCTCGTCCTGTCGATAATCTGCAACACCGCTCCCTACACTTACCTGGGGAATCGCCCGCTGTACTCGTCCCCCACGGCGTCCTTCGACTCGGCGCTCGACGTCCTCGGACTGAGCAGGATGTCGACCTCGGCGGCGGCCGTATATGGGACGCAACTGCTCACTTCGACCCCGGACAAGGGCCCCCACGGACGCCATGCGGTGTCCCTGCACGACCTGACCGACTTCACCTTGCATTCCAAGGCGCCCCTGCCTTTCCAGATGGACGGCGACCATCTCGGAGTGCGTACGAGCGTGACGTTCACAGGCGTTCGCCGTGCACTGCGTGTGATTGTGTGAGTGGAAGGGCTAAAACTCCTTTCACTCGAACGTTTAGGCTGGCATCCACCCCATGGAAGTACGGCTGTGACCTAGTCGACACCGAGGAATCAAAAAAAACTTTCCAGAAGGGGTTGTATCCGCAGCCGAGGTTTGCGAATCTCTACATGGCGCTCGGGACGGCCCGCAACACCGGCCTCCCTGAGAGCCAGAACCCCTCCTCGATGCAAGGACCCCGTCAGTTCCGCTGGCGGTCGACCCTTCCCTTGTCGAGGGATTCGTGAAAGCGTTCACATTCACAAGCAACCTGCACGTAATACCAAGAGAGGTAGCAGCCATGGACTGGCGTCACAACGCCGTTTGCCGCGAGGAAGACCCCGAGCTGTTCTTCCCCATCGGCAACACCGGTCCTGCGCTGCTGCAGATCGAGGAAGCCAAGGCCGTCTGCCGTCGCTGCCCCGTCATGGAGCAGTGCCTGCAGTGGGCGCTCGAGTCCGGCCAGGACTCCGGCGTCTGGGGTGGACTCAGCGAGGACGAGCGCCGCGCGATGAAGCGTCGCGCCGCTCGTAACCGGGCGCGCAACGCGACCGCCTGAACCACCCTTGTAACAGCCTCAGCCGGCGGAGCGTACAGCGTGTACGCATAGCCCCGCCCCCGAACCGCAGCGCGCAGTACCCCCCGATGCGCATCGCACAGTGAGCTTCGAACCGAGCCCCGGACCGTAGAACGGTCCGGGGCTCGATGCTGTCACCGGCTTCTCCGCCCGCCCCCGCACCCGCCCCCGCGCCTGACCGACGCGGCTACTTCTGCGGCTCCACCGGGATGTCCAGCAGTACGCGGGTTCCGCGCACCGGCGCGGGCACCATGTCGAACGTGCCGCCCAACTCGCCCTCCACGAGGGTCCGTACGATCTGGAGCCCGAGGTTCCCGGCGCGCTGCGGATCGAACCCCTCGGGCAGCCCGCGCCCGTCGTCCTGGACGGTGATCATCAGCCGGGTGTCCGACGTGCCCGAGGTGCCCGTACGGCGCTGCTTCTTGGCCGGCGAGTCACCGCTGCGGACCGCGGAGACGTCCACCCGGCCCTCCTCGCCCGGCGCGAAGGCGTGCTCCAGCGCGTTCTGGAGGATTTCGGTGAGGACCATGGAGAGCGGGGTGGCCACCTCGGCGTCCAGGATGCCGAACCGTCCCGTACGCCGGCAGAGGATCTTGCCGGGCGAGATCTCCGCCACCATCGCCAGGACCCGGTCGGCGATCTCGTCGAACTCGACCCGCTCGTCCAGGTTCTGAGACAGCGTCTCATGGACGATCGCGATGGAACCGACGCGCCGCACCGCCTCGTTGAGCGCTTCCCTGCCCCGCACCGAGTCCATCCGCCGGGCCTGGAGGCGCAGCAGCGCGGCGACCGTCTGGAGGTTGTTCTTCACCCGGTGGTGGATCTCCCGGATGGTGGCGTCCTTCGTGATCAACTCGCGCTCGCGGCGGCGGAGTTCCGTCACGTCGCGCAGCAGCACCAGGGAGCCGATCCGGGTGCCCTTCGGCTTGAGCGGGATGGTGCGGAGCTGGATGACCCCGCCGTTCCCCTCGACCTCGGTCTCCCGGGGCGCGTAGCCGCTGGCCAGTTTGACCATGGCCTCGTCCACCGGGCCGCGGGCGGGGGCGAGTTGGTCGGTGGCGCGGCCGAGATGCTGTCCCACCAGGTCGGACGCGAGTCCCAGCCGGTGATACGCGGAGAGCGCGTTGGGGCTGGCGTACTGGACGATCCCGTCGGCGTCGAGGCGGATCAGCCCGTCCCCGACGCGGGGCGAGGCGTCCATGTCGACCTGGTGGCCGGGGAAGGGGAAGGACCCGGCGGCGATCATCTGGGCCAGGTCGGAGGCGGACTGGAGATAGCTCAGCTCCAGCCGGCTCGGGGTGCGGACGGTGAGCAGATTGGTGTTGCGGGCGATGACCCCGAGAACGCGGCCCTCCCGCCGTACGGGGATGGACTCGACCCGTACGGGCACCTCCTCACGCCACTCGGGGTCGCCCTCCCGGACGATCCGCCCCTCGTCCAGCGCGGCGTCCAGCAGCGGCCGGCGCCCGCGCGGCACGAGATGGCCGACCATGTCGTCCTGGTAGGAGGTGGGCCCGGTGTTGGGCCGCATCTGGGCCACGGAGACATAGCGGGTGCCGTCCCGGGTGGGGACCCAGAGGACGAGGTCCGCGAAGGAGAGGTCGGAGAGCAGCTGCCACTCCGAGACCAGCAGATGCAGCCACTCCAGGTCGGATTCACCGAGGGCTGTGTGCTGGCGTACGAGTTCGTTCATGGAGGGCACACGTGCGAGCGTACCCGTGGACGGGATCGGTGGAGCCCGTGGTCTGTACCGGAGGGTAGGGGGCGAATTAGGCTCGGTGTACGCACCGCGGGCATGGACACCTCTGAATGGTCTAGTCCACAATGGGTGCAACAGGCTTCCGCCCTCCCCGCACAGGAGGGTGGAACGAGGTGCCGGCGCTCTCTGCCCTGACTGCGGCGGAACCTCTCCCCACGGCCGCCGGGACCGCACACCCGTCGGCCGTAGCAACTCCGGGCTGCGGTGCCGTACGGGTTGAGGGTCCCGTCGCGGCGCCGCGGCCCGCGGGTGTCTCCCGGGCCGGTCCCGTCCGCCCCTCAGCTCGACTCGGGGGTCTTGGCCATCGTCCGGGGAGCGTCCGGGTCGTACCCCCGGGCGCGTGCGATCTCGTAGGCCAGAAGATGGAGCGGCAGGATCTCCAGGACCGGCTGAAGCTCCTCCCCCACCCCCTCCACCGGCAGGACGAAGCCCGCCGGGGCCCGGCCGGTCTCCGCCGCCGGCCCCACCACACAGAGGTCGGCGCCCCGGGCGCGCAGCCGGTCCAGGACCGGGCGGAGGGCTTCGCCGCCCTTGCCCTCGGGGACGACGGCGATCACCGGCGACCGGTTGTCGAACACCGCGAGCGGGCCGTGCAGCAGATCGGCGCCGGAGTAGGCGAGCGCGGGGAGATAGCTGGTCTCCATCAGCTTCAGCGCCGCCTCCCTGGCCGTGGGATACCCGTACCCGCGCGAGATCACGGCCATCCCCGCGGCGAACCGGTAGCGGGTGGCGAGCGCCCGCACCTCCTCGCCCCGGGCGAGGACCTGGTCCGCGAGATCCGGCACGGCGGACGCCGCCCCGGAGCCGTCGACGCCGCCGAGCCCCTCGGCGAAGAGGTAGAGCGCGAGCAGCGAGGCGGTGTACGACTTGGTGGCGGGCAGCGCCCGTTCCGCGCCGGCCAGGACGTCGATATGGAACTCGGCCACGGCAGCGAGCGCCGAGTCCGGGTTGTTCGTCACCGCGAGCGTGACCGCGCCCGCCTCCCGCGCGGCCCAGGTCGCGGCCACCAGGTCCGGCGAGCCGCCCCACTGGCTGACGCTGACGAAGAGCACCCCGGCGAAATCGGGGCGGGCGCCGTACGCCGTCACGGTGGACATGGAGAAGAGCCCGCAGGGCAGTCCGCGGCGGATCTCCAGCAGGTACTTCGCGTACAGCGCGGCGTGGTCGGAGGTGCCGCGCGCCGCGAGCAGGACGAAGCGGGGGCCGCGCGCCGCGATGGCGTCCGCCACCTCACGGATCCGGGGCGCCCCCTCGCCGAGCACCCGCCGCAGCACCGCGGGCTGTTCCAGCACCTCGGTGGACATGATGCGGCCCGGGACCTCGCTCGGCCCGGCGGGAAACGCGGCAGACATGCTGGGTGCCCTCCAAGTCGCTGTCGCCCCCGCCCACCAGTCGAACACGCCCGGTGGAACCCCCGCCACCGGGCTCATCGGCAGACGCTCGCCTTGTCGCCCTCCTTCCTCGGATCGAAGAATCGATCAGGCCCCCTCTGCTAGAATTGGTCTATACCACAAGAGACTCACCCATCAGAACGGCAGGGCCCAGCGTGGAAGTGGTCATCGTCCAGGACGCCGCCGCGGGCGGCGCGCTCATCGCCGACAGCATCGCCGCACTGCTGCGCCGCAAGCCCGACGCCCTGCTCGGCGTGGCCACGGGCTCCACCCCCCTGCCCATCTACCAGGCCCTGGCGGCCCAGGTCAGGGCGGGCTCCGTGGACGCCTCGGCCGCCCGCATAGCCCAGCTCGACGAGTACGTGGGCCTGCCGCGGGGCCACCGGGAGTCGTACCGCTCCGTCGTCCTGCGCGAGGTCGTCGAACCCCTCGGCGTCGACCCCGGCGCCTTCCTCGGCCCCGACGGCGGCGCCGAGGACGTACAGGCCGCATGCGAGGCGTACGACCGCGCGCTCACCGAGGCGGGCGGCGTGGACCTCCAGCTCCTCGGCATCGGCACGGACGGCCACATCGGCTTCAACGAGCCCTGCTCGTCACTGGCCTCCCGCACCCGGATCAAGACCCTGACCCGCCGGACCCGCGAGGACAACGCGCGCTTCTTCGACAGCCCGGACGAGGTCCCCCACCACGTGATCACCCAGGGCATCGGCACCATCCTGGAAGCCCGCCACCTGATCCTCCTCGCCACGGGCGAGGGCAAGGCGGACGCGGTCGCCCAGGCGGTCGAGGGCCCGGTCGCCGCCCTCGTCCCCGCGTCGGCGCTCCAGCTCCACCCGCACGCGACGGTGGTCGTGGACGAGGCGGCGGCCTCACGGCTGAAACTGGCCGACTACTTCCGCGCGACGTTCGCCTCCAAGCCGGACTGGCAGGGCATCTGACAGCTTCGCCCCCACAGGTCACCACAACGCAGGTGGGGTCCAGGATCCGAGGCAGCAGCACCCCACCGGGCACCCCGCCGCCTCACCCAGCCCCGATGACCTCCGCCGCCGCCTGGGCGCAGACGCGGGCCGCGCCGTGGGTGGCGATGTGGAGGGCTCCCCTCGGCGGGGCCTCGTTGAGGCCCATCTCGACCACCAGCGTGTCCGGGCGGGCCGTGAGGAGGGCGTCCAGGGTGGCCGCCATCCAGGGGTGGCGGTGGGTGTCGCGGACCACCGCGATCGGGGTGCGGTCGCCCGCCGCCGCGAGGATGCGGGGCGCCGGGGCGTCCGGGGCCGGCGTGTCCCCGTACGTGGCCGACTCCGTGCCCGGGAGGAGGCGGGAGAGTTCCGCCGCCAGGCCCCAGGGGGTCTCCTCGCCGACCGCGATGTTCGCCACCGGGGTGAGGACCGCGACGTACGGCGCCCGGGTGAGCGGGGCGGCCGTGCCCGTGACGCGCAGTGCCCTGCGCGCGGCCAGCAGGCCGATCGCGGTGCCGGGCGCGGTCCCCTCCTGTGTGGCCGCGCCCGGCGCCGAAGCGCCCCTCGCCCGGCGGGTCCAGTCGGCGAGGCCGCGTACCCGCGCGGCCGCGTCGGCCAGGCGCTCCTCGGGGAGTTCGCCGGTCCGTACGGCGGCCACCAGGGCGTCCCGCAGCCGCAGTACGGTGCCCTCGTCCGCCAGTCCGCCGCCGACGCAGATCGCGTCGGCGCCCGCCGCGACGGCGAGGACGGAGCCGCGCTCGATCCCGTACACCTCGGCGATGGCCCGCATCTCTATGCCGTCGGTGATGATCGGGCCCTGGAAGCCCAGCTCCTCGCGCAGCAGTCCGGTCAGGATCCGCGGGCTCAGGGTCGCCGGGTGCTCCGGGTCGAGCGCGGGGAGCAGGATATGCGCGCTCATGACCGATTGGGAACCCGCCGCGACGGCCGCGCGGAAGGGCAGCAGGTCGCGGGCGTGGAGGGTGGTGAGGTCCGCGTCGATGCGGGGCAGCGCGTGGTGGGAGTCGACGGCGGTGTCGCCGTGGCCCGGGAAGTGCTTGACGCAGGCGGCGACCCCGGCGGACTGGAGCCCTTCGACGTACGCGACGGTGTGCCGGGCCACCAGTTCGGGGTCGGCGCCGAAGGACCGTACCCCGATGACCGGATTGTCGGGGTTGGCGTTGACGTCGGCGGAGGGCGCCCAGTTGAGGTCGACCCCGCACGCGGCGAGCCGCAGGCCCAGTTCGCGGGCGACGTCGTGGGTGAGGGCGGGGTCGTCCACGACGCCGAGCGCGTGGTTGCCGGGGAAGGAGGAGCCCTGCCGTACTTCGAGGCGGGTGACGTCGCCGCCCTCCTCGTCGATGGCGACGAGGACGTCGTCCCGCTCCTCCCGCAGCCGCCGGGTGAGCGCCGCCAGCTGTTCGGGGGACTCGATGTTGCGGCCGAACAGGCCGACCGAGACGAGTCCGTCGCCGATCGCCCGCAGCAGCCAGTCGGGGGGCGTGGTGCCGACGAATCCCGGCTGGAGGACGGCGAGGGCGTCGCGGGTGAGGGTGTCGGTGCTGGATACGAGTGTCGTCATCGGCCTTCTAACCCTTCACTGCGCCGGCGGTCAGACCCGCCGCCATCTTGCGCTGGACGAGCAGGAACAGAATCACGATGGGCACGGCCATCATCGTGGAGCCCGCCATCATCGGGGCGAACTCTGTTCCGTGTTTGGTGGAGAAATTGGAGAGCCAGACGGTCGCGGTCTGGTTCTGCTGGCTCATCAGCATGAGCGCGTACAGGTACTCGTTCCACGCCTGGATGAAGCCGTACACCGAGGTGGCGACCATGCCGGGCGCGAGCAGCGGGAAGACCACGCGGATGAAGGCGCCGGTGCGGCTGCACCCGTCGACCATCGCCGCCTCCTCCAGCTCCTTCGGGATGTTGACGATGAAGCCCCGCAGGGTCCACACGGTGAAGGGGAGGATGAAGGTGAGGTACGTGATGACCAGGCCGGAGAGCCTGTCGTACTGACCGAGGTCGTTCAGCAGCAGGAAGACCGGGATGATCATCGCGACCAGCGGCACCATCTGCACGGCGAGGATCCCGACGATCACGACCTTGCGTCCCCGGAACGCGAACCGGGAGATGGCGAGCGCGGCGAGCAGCCCGACCGCGACACCGATGACGACCACGACGGACGAGACGAGCAGCGAGCGCCCGACCGGCCCCCAGAAGTCGGCGATGTCCAGCGCCCGGCGGAAGTTGTCCAGGGTGAAGGTACGGGGGAAGAAGTGCGGGTCGGGGTCGATGGCGTCGCCGGCCGGTTTGAAGGCCGTGTTCAGCATCCAGTAGACGGGGAAGCCGAGGACGACGAAGACGAGCACGCCGAGCACGTTCCAGCCGGCCTTGCCCCTGCCCTTGCCGGGGGCCGTCCGCAGGGGGTTTCCCTTACGGGCTCCCGCCGTCGTCCTGGTGGCCGGGGCCGCGGTGGCCGGGGTAGAAACGCTCACTCCACCTCTCCGATCTTGAGCATCTGACGCATGTAGACCGCGATCACACCCAGCAGGAGCAGGACCGTGAGCAGCGCGATCGCCGAGCCCTGGGAGTAGTCGTTGACGACGAACGCCTTGTCGTACGAGTAGGTGGTGAGGAGCTGGAACTCCGCCTCGGGGTGGCCGTTGCGCATGACGAACACCTGCGGGAAGACACCCATGTCCCAGATCACCGAGAGCGTCGCGAGCATCACGATGATGGGCTTGAGGATCGGTACGGTGACATGGCGGAAGACGCCCCAGGCGCCCGCCCCGTCGAGCCGCGCGGCCTCCTCCAGCTCCGCGGGCACCTGGGTGAGTCCGGCGGTGAGGGTGATGGCGACGAACGGTACGGCGCCCCAGACCACCAGCAGCATGATCACGGCGAGGCCCTGCGGGCCGCTCGCGAACCAGTTGTGGCCGATGAGGTCGACGCCGGGGATCCGGGACAGCACCCAGTTGAGGACGCCGTAGTCGGTGTCGAACATCCACTTGAAGACGGTGACGGCGACCAGTATCGGCATGCCCCAGCTCGCCACCAGGGCGATGTTGATCAGGGTCTTCACCCAGCCGGAGACCCGCTGCTGGAGCAGGGCGATGAGCATGCCGATCACCATGGTGAGGATGACGGCCCCGGCCGCGAAGACGATCGTACGGAGGACGACCGCCCAGAACTCCCCGTCGCCGAGGACCGTGGCGAAGTTGCCGAACCCCGCGGACTCCGGGTCCTGGAACCCCCAGAGCTGGGGCTGGCCGAACTTCTGGAAGGAGAGGGTGACCAGCCGCGTCAGCGGGTAGCCGAGCACCAGCGCGAGGACGGCCAGGCAGGGCGCGAGCAGCAGCCAGGGTATCGAGCCTCCGCCGCCCCGGCCCCCCTTCCCGCCGGGTCTCGCCCCGGACCCGGAGGAACCGGTGGGCGGGTCGTGCCGCGTGGGCGGCTCGCCGGCCGTCGTCGGGGTCGTCGTCATCTCCATGGCACTGCCACCGGTACTCGTAGGGGCACTGGCACTGGCACTCATCGCGCGCTCCTCAGCGGGCCGGGCGGGGTCCTGTCCGGCAGACCGTGCCGG
>NZ_JBHZDA010000074.1:30973-35641 GCF_042755665.1 Streptomyces sp. NPDC059142 | reverse complement strand
CTGTGGGGGCCGGGCGGCACCCGCCCCCCACACCCAAGGCCCGGCGGCCGGGGTCCGGCCGGGCGGTGACTCCCGCCCGGCCGGGCTCCTGCTACGCGGCGACCGGTTCGCGGGCGGCGACCCGGCACCGGGTGAGCACGGTCTGTGCGGTCTCGCCGTAGATGCTGTGGTCCTTGACCGTGCCGGTCAGCTCGACCTCGTCGCCCTGGTCGGGGACAACGGCGGCGGAGCTGAACCAGACGAACACGTTGCCGCTCGGGTCCTGGAACTTCACCAGTCGGCGGCGCTGGGTCTGGTAGCCGTACGTCCGGCCCTCCAGCTCGATCACGGTGGTGACGGTGGCGGTGGTGGTGATCCGCTCGCCCACCGTGCCCTGCGGCCGGGAGTTCTGGGCGGCCCGCTCGGTGGCCTCCTTCTCCTGGTCGCGGTACCAACCCGCGATGGCGGACACCAGCGTCGGCAGGTGGCGCGGGTCGACGGTCTCGGGCTTCGCCAGCTGGCTGACCTTGTGGCGGTAGTCAGAGAGGCTGCCGTATCCCTGGACGGCCCATGCCCGGACGGCGGCGGCGGTGCTCGGCGCGTCGGGGTCGGCGTCGATGGCGGCCCGCCAGTCCATCGGGGCGTTACGGCCGAAGAAGTACGTCTCGACCGTGTCGGCGGTCGGGACGGTGTCTTTCCACTGCTCGGACCGGCTGTAGAATCGGCCGTCCATCGTGACGATGGCGGCGGTCACCCGCAGGACCTCGATTACGGGGACGCGGAGATCAGCCGGGATACCGCCTTCGTTGCCGTCCCAGTCGGAGTCCTTGAGCGTCCCGAACCGCCACAACGCCTGAAGTCCCTTGATCGGCAGACCGGTGTACGGCTCGACGCATGTGGTCCCCAACTGCTTGATCTCGCCGTTCTCGTGGCGAGCGAGGTAGGTGGCGGTGCGGTGACGGGCGACGGCGCACCCGTGGCAGAAGTTCTCGATGGCCCGGTACTGGCACGCGGCCTCGGCGTCCTGCTCGGGCAGACCGGGGAACAGGCTGGTGATCGTCTCGCTGCTCTCCTCGTCGTGGTCCAGGCGAGCGATGACGGTCCAGCCCTGGCGACGCGGGACGTCGCCGGAGATGGACACGGTGACGGTGGGGCGCGTGCCGATCACGCGGCCGTCAATGTCGCGGTAGTTGGCAAGGAACGGCTCGGAGAAGTCGAGCGCGTACGCGCTGAGGTGGTGGACGGCCGCGCGGGCGTTGGTGGCCTCGACAAGCTGACGGACGCGGGACTGGGCGGTCGCGGGGATGGAAAACCGCATGACTGCGCTGGTCATCGTGGGTGCTCCTGCTGGTGAGAGAGGGATTCGCGGGCCCGGCCGGGCGGGTTGCCCTCCGCGTACGGCCGGTCTCGGGCCGGTTGGCGGCCCGTCGTGTCGGAGGGGGTGCCCTCCCCCTCCGACACCCTTAATTAAACCATCTTTTGAGGTGTGGGGCAAGCATCCCGGCCGGGGATGTCCAGTGCGGCGCGGTCGCGCAGGAACGCGGCGAACAGAGCGGCGGTGTAGCTGTCGGCGGTGCCGTACGTGCGGCGGCAGTCCAGTGCGCCGATGCGCTCGCCCCGGTGGTGGACGGGGAATGCCGCGCCGGAGGCGGGGATGGCGAGCGCGTACACTCCGCGCGGGGTGTCCACGCGCAGGACGACGGCGGCGGCCTGGTGGTCGTAGGCGGCGGACCAGCGGCGGGGCCCGATGCCGAACTCTGCGAGTCCGCCCGCGATGGCGCGGGCCTGCATCATGTCGGCGGTGGTGCCGGGGTCGGGCTCGGCGGGGGCGGGGACGCATCCGCAACCGTGGTCGTCGGCGTGGGTCTCGAACAGAGCTGTACGGGTCACTGTGGGGCTCCTGGGGTGGCCGGGGGCGGGAGAGCGCCCCCGGCATCGGGCGGCTGAGGCGGTTAGGCGGCGGCTTCGTCATCGCTGGCCGGGTCGTCGGCCTCCTCGGCGTCCGGCTCGCCCTCCTCCTCGTCAGTGCCGTGCTCCTCCTCGGCCTCCAGCTCACTGCCCGACGTGATCACGCGGGGCTGCTTCTTCGACGGGTCGTACGGCTCGTCGTCCACGACCGACTGCTCAATGGGCGTGAGCGGGTACCCGAGAGCCGCGAGCACCTGGAACCACCGGCCGGTGGGCGTCCGCGTCCACGGGGCGCGCTGGCTGTCCGTCCTCCACGCGGAGCGGTTCGCGCACTTCTCCCGTACGGCGGCGATGGCGGCGAACTGGAGCTGCGGGGCCCTGCGGGGGTCCTTGGCGACGTGACCGGCGAAGCTGCCCCGGTCCTTGGCCTGCTCGGTGCTCAGCCCCAGGAAGGCGGCCAGGATCTCCGTCGTTGGCTCCTTGACCAGATCATCAAGGCCCCAACTGGCGTTCAACAGAGCGTTGTTCACGTGCCCGATGAGGTGGTTGGTCGTGGCCTTCGGGAGGTTGCGCCGCTTGATCAGGTCGGTGATCCACTTCCGGCGCAGGGCCTCGGCCGCGTCCCAGTCGATGTTCCCCTTCTTGACGGCGGCGCGGGCGGCGCGCTCGGCCTCCACCTCGGCGGCGGTCTTCGTGCCGCCGCCGCCGCTGCCGCCCTCGGGGACCGTGTGCCCGTACAGGCCGGGGGCGGAGCAGTAGGGCTCGTACCGGTCCCCCCGCCGCTCGTCGAACACCCACACCAGACCCTTGCAGTCGGCGTGCTCCTCGGCGCTGATGCCGCGCAGTCGCCACACGGGCATGGCGCGCTCGGACAGCTCCTCGGCGTCCCGGATCTTCTGCCCGGCCGCCTCCAGCTCCGCGCGGTGGGCCTCGGCCTTGGTCCGCTTGTCGCGCTTGGTCCGCTCGACCGCGATAGCCCAGTCCACGTCTCCCTCGTCGGCGGCGTCGTCGTCGGCGGCCTCGGTGATCGCGGCGAGCGCTTCGGCGTCGTCCGCGAACTCCGACAGCGCGGCCAAGTGCTCGAACGTCCACTCGTAGCTGCTCGCGCCGCTGACGGCGGCCGACAGCTTCTCGTCGGACCGGACCTTGACCAGCGTCTTGACGTCCTTCTGCCGCACGCCTGCGGCCTTGGCGATGCGGCCCACCTGCGCGCCCGCCTCGGCCGCGCTGAACATGGCCTGGTTCACCTCGGTCTTGGTGAGGCTCTTGCGGTGCTGAGCGGTCGTGATCATGTCGAGGAACTGTCCGGCCGCGTCGCGGTCGTCGTCCTCCCACTCGTACGGCAGGTGGGTAAGACCCGCGTCCGTCGCAGCGTGGTAGCGGCGGTTTCCGTCGTTGACCTGGAGGACTCCGCCGTTGAGTCGCTGGATCTTGACGGGGATGCGGCACCCCTCGGCGCGGAGGGATTCCACGAACGGCGCGTTCAGGTCGAGGTCTTCGCGTGCGTTCTTCGGGTGCGGGGTGAGCGCGTCGAGCCGGATGACGGGGCGCGGGGTGACCGGCACGGTCTCCAGCCCTGCGGCGACGGCGGCGGCCAGTCGCTGGAACCCGTCGATGACCTGCGGCACGTCGCCGTTGGTGCGCACGACGTACAGCGGCTCCACGACGCCGTTGTCCTTCACGTCGGCCAGCAGATCGGCCGGGGCCTCGATGCCACGGACGTTGCCGGGGTGCGCGGCCAGCTCGGCGACCGCGAGGGTCGGCCACGGGGCAGGGGAGGTCTGGACGCCGGCCTGGGTCTTGGTGTTCGTCATCGGTCCTTCTCTTTCTGGTGAGAGTGCGTCGGGCCCTTCGGCCCGGTGGGGTGCCGGTCGGGGGGTTGCCCTCCCCCTTCCGACACCATTAATTAAACCATGTTCTTGAGGGTGGGGCAACCGGGGATGTTGTGATCGCCGTCACTCTGGTGCAGAGCTGCGGCGGTGCGGATCATGGCGGCGGCCTCGGCGGTGGTCCGCTCGGGCTCGTCCCCCCAGCACCACAGGAGAGTGCGCCGGTAGGCGTCCTCCGTGAGCTTGAGCTTTCGCCACCGGACGCCGGACACGGGACGGCCGTTGACCTGGTTGCTGAGCACCACAAGGGAATCGAACAGGGCGCGTTGGAAGATGTCCCACGGTTCGCCGCGCACGGACCAGCGCGGCCGGGCGGAGCGCACGCCGCGCTCCCACGCGTGCAGCACGGTGCACGGGGCACTGTCCCCCATCCGGCCGGGCTGCCAGAGGTGGTCACCCTGGTAAAGCCCGACGCGTTCGATGTGGTCGGCGGCGGCGGTGAGGATGCGGGCGGGGCTGGCGGGCGGCTTCCGGGACGGCATCGCGTTCTCCTGGGAGTGGTCGGTTGTGGTCAAGTGGTGGCGTGCTGGGCGGACTTGGCCGTGATGGTGCACTCGACGCAGTGACACGGCGTCTGCCACTGCCACCCGGCCGCGCAGATGATCGAGTAGGCAAGGGCGGCGGCTTCGCTGATCCGGCCGGTGCCGGGCTCCTTCGGCGTCGCGGCGGCCCACGTATAGGGGAAGCTGTAGATCTGGAAGTAGTGGCGGCCGTTCTCGTCGGTCTTGTGGAATCGGGCCCATTCCATGTACATGCGTGACTCCTCGTCGCTTCGAGCGGGGGCCGGGGGGGGGGGGGGGGGCCCCCCCCCGGCGCGCCCGCGCGGCGGGCGCTCCCACCCGGCGCGGGGGGCCCCCGCGGCGGCGGGACCCCCCGAGGGGGGGCGGGGTGG
>NZ_JBHZDA010000074.1:19503-30963 GCF_042755665.1 Streptomyces sp. NPDC059142 | reverse complement strand
GCGTTTAGGTTGGTTTTTGTTTAATGGGCCCAATACATTTAACTGGGTTCACCCCTCTGCTTTGGGGGGGGGGGGGGGGGGGGGGGGCGCCCCCCCCGGCGAGACAGGCGCGTCAGGCTGCAATCGCTCCGGCGCTCTGGGCACCGATGCGGCGGCTACCTCCGATGTCGGCGCGGTTGCCTGCGGCGGCTCCGTCGCCGTACCCGCTGCCGCTGTAAGAGCCGCGCGTGTGCCGAACGTGCGGGTGCTCCTCGCGGTAGAGAGCTTCCACCTTCGCGTCACGGTCGGCCAGCACGAGTTCACCGCTGCGGCCGGTGGCCGAAGTCTCCTCGCTGGCGGTGGCGCGTGCGGCCTGCTCGATCGCCTCCAGACGTGCAATGACGCGCTCGATGAACCCGAGGGTCCACGAGTTCCGCCATGCCCGCGCGCTGCGGACGCCGTACGGGACAACCTGCGCACTGAGCCCGCCGAGCATCTGAAGGTGGAGCGAGGAGTAAAGAACCTCGGCGCGCTGGATGTCGGACTCGTGGCCGACGATGTGAACGCGGCGCACCTTGCCCCGCACCCCCATGTGCACGGCCTTGCATCCAACGCTCTGAGCGATGAAGCAGATCAGCCGGACACGGGACATGGCCCACGGGTTGGGGAGGTCGACGTACTTAGCGGTGACCGCGTCCCGCGACGGCTGCCCGTCGCTCAGCATGGCCTCTTCGACGCCGTACTTCGCCATCATCTCGAACGCCCGCTTCCGGGCCAACTCCGCCTCCGACTCCGGCGTGCGGGGGTCCTCCGCCGTGGCGAGCAGAGCGCGGATGGTGTCGAGCTTCCCGGGGGCCTTCGTGGTGCTCACGTGCGTTCTCCTGGTGAGAGAGGTTGTCGGCGGCCGGTCGGTCCGCCGTTCGCCGGTCGGGGGTTGCCCTCCCCTTCCGGCACCACTAATTAAACCATGTTATTGGGTTCGGGGCAAGCCTGCTCCGCATCAAACCCGCAGGTGGCAACGCTCCTCCCGCACCACTCACCCGCTTCCATCCCGTACGCCGTCGACCCACACGCAGTGGAGCGGACGCGGTGCCGGGCGTCCAGGTGGAGCGCGCCACTGCACGAACGACCTGGACGCCCGGTGCCGTGTCTGCTCGCCTTGGCTGGGTCGACGGTGTGCGGGATGGAAGCACCCTCACCCCCACGAACCCGCAGCCGGGCACGAAGCCCCCTCCGCCCCGGTGCCGGCCGATCCCCCGCCGGAGGCACTGATCACTGACCTGACCCCACCGAACCCGTGGTTCGAGATGTCCGCGGACCTGTGCCTACGGTGCGCGCGACGAGCAGTGATTTCGAACAGACCTGGGGACACGGTGAGCACCAATTCGACAGGACCGGTGAGCGCGTCCGAGCTACGGCGGCGGGTTCGCGCCGCTGAGGCGCTGAAGGCGAAGACGCGGGAGTTGGCCGCCGCGAAGGCACTGACCGCACGCGAGGCCGCAGCGAAGGCGGCCAAGGCGAAGGAGGAGGCCGACGTCACGGCTCGGGAAGCCGCTGCTGTCGTCCTGCGACTTTTCGCCAACGACGCCGAGTTGGTCTCGGAACTGCTGGGCGTACCAGCGGAGGAGTTGGAGCGGGACGCGAAGCCCGTTACCGCCGCGCGGGCGAAGAAGGTCATCGAAGAACTGCGGGCCCGCGCCGAGCGGCCCCGCTCCACCCTCCCCCGTAAGCCTCGACCGGATGCGGCCGGCGCGGCTTACTCGACCTCGAACATCCCGACCCAGGTCGTCACCACGGGCGACAGCCAGGCTGATGCCGCCTGAGAACGACTTCGGGCCCGGCCTCTTCCCGCTCGCGGCGGTGAACGGGTCCGGGCCCGTTTACCTTGACGAGCAACTTTCACTCATTGGCGAGCCAACGCCTGTCCGCATAAAGGCCATTGAGTGGGCGGTCTGGCTGGCCGACGAGTCCGTTCAAGCCCGGTACTGGGCGAAGGTCTACCGGACCTCGTCAGCCGAGGACTGCTGGTTCTTCCTCGGCGGGATCTCCAGCACCGGCCATGCCAGCTTCAGGGCCGCTTCGCGGCCGGGCAGGACACGAACGGGAACGGTGCCGGGCCACCTGTACGGGTACCAACTCGCGCACGGTGTCATCCCTCGACTCGGCTGGGGAACCGACAGCCCGACCGTCTGCCACACCTGCGACAACCACTCCTGTCAGCAGCCGACGCACCTCCGGCTGGGCACGGCAGCAGAGAACCGGACCGAATGGCTGGCCCGCCGCAGAAACCCGGACAGTCCCCTCGCCGACCTCCGCGGTCCGGCCGGACGATCCCGCGCGATCGGCGCCGCCATCCGGGCTGGCCGCGAGGACGGGGAAGCCGAAGCAGAGATCGCGGCGCGCATTCGGACGGCGATGAGCACGGGCCGACCGCTCAGCCTCTGGTAACACGGCCCCGTACCCCAGCTTCCGCTTGTGAAGATTTCCGTCACCGAGGGCGCCCCGATTTTCGCGTAGCGCTTCACACGCGCGTTATAACGCACGAGGCGCGCAATTCGAAGTCGCCATTCCGGGCAAAGAACCAAAATGCAATGAAGGGAACATTCCGGGAAGGTGGCCCTCTGCCCGGCTCGCGTGACATATCGTCATCACTGCGATGCCGATCCGTCGGCACATGTGGCTTCCATCACCGGCAAGTGAATCCGTGGCTTTACTCACGGCCCATTGGTGCATTGGAGGAAAACATGAACAGCGGGGAGTCGCGTGAAAAAGGGAAGGGACCGGCCAAGGTCTTAATCGCCGTCCTGACAGCGCTGGCCAGCCGAGTAGTTGGCGACTGGTTCACTGACTGGAGGAGGCGTCATGGACTGTGACCGGCCCCTGATCACCCTTCGCTGACCGCTTGCACGGCCAGTTGGCCGGGTGTCACCAACCCAGCCTGCGGGATCATGCCCTGCCGGGACATGGTCCCGCATTTTGTTCGCAAACTACATTGTCGGCCGATCCCCCCGGTGTCAACTTAAAAGCGTCACTGCCCCAGCACCTTAGCGCGGTCCCCGCGCAGGCGGGGGTGAACCAACCAAGCTGGCGGTCCGACAAGCGGTGGCCGGGCGCGTCTTTGTAAGCAACGCGAGGTGGAACCCCACCGGTTCCACCCTGAACGTTCAGCCTGAGCGCCCTTCCTCTCGCGTACGAAGAGCGGGGCGGCAGGTCGGCGAGGGCGGGGTCGCGCCAGAAGCACGCGCCGAAGGCCGGCTCAGAAGGGGATCAGAAGGTCGACAAGCGGAACGATGGCTCGTTCGGCACAGTCGAGGCTGGAGAGGAGCTTCCCTTCTAGGACCCGTGTCTTACATGGTCCTATGCCTCGGTAGCCGGACTGGGCACAGCAGATGCCTTCCTCTGTGCCCTCCTTCGGCGCCGCTCTGAGAACTCCTCGTACTGCACAGTCAGTACGTAGATGTGCTCCAGTAGTGCCTCAGTGAATACCAGGGCGTCCTCCGCGTCCTGCCGCTTGACCGCATCACCATGAGCACCATCGTTTCCGACAAATCGCAGGGCTGTTGCCCAGTCCAGTAGCCGGCCCTCGATCTTGTCGTTCTGCTTCAGCCAGTCGATCTTCTTCGCAAGGGTGTTCCCGGATGCGCCCTGGTCGTTGCAGACCAGTTCCAGCGTCCTGCGGGCCATCGTGGCCGTTGCTGAGTAGGCGTTGGCCTGATGAAAGCATCGGTAGGCCTCTTGGAACGCGCGCTGGACCCGGTGCGGCGCGTCCACCATCGACGCACCGTTGGGCCAGACGTTCTCTGGGCTCTCCCACTCGTCCGGACCCTGCAGAAAGTTACTGGCAAGAACCATCGCTGTCTGGCAGGTGGTGCAAGCCACCAGAACTACCCGGCACGGGTCCTCTCTGCCGATGTCGTCATCTGGCGGCTCTACCACCTCGCCACGGACAGCGGCGAGTACCTTTTTGCGGCACACCGGGCAGTCCGCGATGAGCAGAGTGTCGGCTGAAGTGTTCGTCTGGGGCATAGACGGAGACTAGTCCCGGTCTGCAGCGTGAAGCTCGGCCACCGCCAAGAGGGGGCGTGGCCAACAACATTCTTCGAGAGACGTTGCCGTCGCCTCCGCGCCCTCGGGAGCTCATCGCCGTGCGGCATCTTTACGGCGTAAAGAGTCAGTCCCTCAACCTGTGGGTGTTACGCCTGAGACCACTTCCGGATTATGGGAGGTGGTCTCAGTCTCGCACTCGGGGGGACTCCCACTGGTCGCAAGGGTGTTGGCCTACTCAACGGACAGCAGTGCCCAAGTCTGGGCGATAACCACGCCAAGCATGATGGCTTGGATCCCTCCTCCGGTCTCCGACTTCGTTGTCGTCGCGATCGCCGTCGGGAACCTGCTGCTCAACCTGTGTGACGACTCGCTGCTCGCAACGGCCGCCAGCCTCCGCCCGCGATGCCCTGGCCAACCAACACAGGAGAGAGTGCCCGCACCCGCCGGCCCCACGGATCCATCGAGCGGCCCGAGTGCCGACGACGCCTAAAGGGTCAGTCATCGCGTACGGCCGTCAGGACATCTTCTTGAGGGCGTTCTTCACTGCCTTACCAGATAGGACCGCGTCGTAGCAGCCTCGACAGAACGGCCGAAGTCTGCGGTCCTCGGGCTCTCCACTCATCGGGGACTCGATCGTGACGTCGACCAGCAGCACTGGATCGGCCGCGCCCCAGCACGCATCCGGGATGTACAGGTGGACGTATCCGCACATGCATTCGCAGGGGAAAGCCTCCGCAGCGTCCTTGTCTTTCACCTCCGGCTCCAACATCGGGAACTTGATCCGCGGAGGCTTCTTGCCCCTGCGGACCTGGTGTCCACCGGCTCGGAAGGCATGGATGCCAGGAGCGGCGAGACCGGCAAACTTAGCTGCGGACTCACGACTGAGCGCTGCGCCCTTCGGGTTCACGAAGAGCGGCCCCTCGGTACGGTCGCCCCTCGCTGCGCGGGCGAGGGCCGCGGTCTGTTCGCTGAGGGGGATCGTGCGCTCGTCCCTCTCGCTCTTCGGATAGTCCACGCTGACCTTGTGCTGGTCAAGGTCGACATCGCGCACATCGAGCGCAAGCGCATCGCCGATTCGGAGGCCGCCCTCCCACAGCAGTGCCCACAGCGCGCGGTGCCCGGCCGGAATCGTCTCGTCAGTGATGAGGCGCAAGAAGTCCTCGGGCGCAACGGTCTCGGCAGCCAGATCAGCGCGATGCCCCTGGCCGGGCCGCTCATTGCGGGCAGCGTCGGCCGCCGCCCGGTCATAGCGCATGGCGCCGGTGACGGGATCGCGGTCGACAGGGTCGAGCGGGGCGAGGATCCGCCGAACAGTCGCCGGGCTGAGGCTCCAGCGCTCGGCGCACTCCCGGGCAGTGGTGAGATCCATGCCCCAAGACTTCTGCACACCCAGTGCAGAAGTCAAGCCGCCGGTGACGCACACCACCGCGGTTTCCGTCGCCGACCGATCGCTTCACGCCCATCACGTTTCGGAACACCACGACACCCGACGCAGAATCCTGGGATCATGGGCATCTCGCGCCATCTCGGAGACCTGAAATTTGCAATTACAACGGCATGCCGCCCCGTGCTGACATGTCAGCACGGGGGCTGGATCGAGAAGGATCGAGCTGGACTCGGCGGGACGCAAACAGGGGCCGTTACCGGGCTCTCGCGGATCTCCGCAGGTCAGGAAGGTAACGATTTCGGGTTCGAATCCCGTTGGGGGCACGCAACACTGTGTGCGAGACTAGTGCTCGCACATTGCTAGGTCCTGTGGAGCAGTTTGGAGTGCTCGCCACCCTGTCAAGGTGGAGGCCGCGGGTTCAAATCCCGTCAGGACCGCTTGCAGCCGTGAGGCTGCGTGGCTGGGTAGCTCAGTTGGTACGAGCGATCGCCTGAAAAGCGATAGGTCGCCGGTTCGATCCCGGCCCCAGCCACCACCGCCCGCAAGGGCACGAACCCCCGTCCGGGAGATCCGACGGGGGTTCTCCTGTTTCCCTCCCGTACGGTGCCGCAGGGGTCCCGCGTACGGCCGGGGTCCCGCGTACGCTCGGCGTCCCGCGTACGGTGCCGGCGGGCCCGCGTACGCCCTGCCGTACGGTGGCGCCGCGCGGCCCCCCGCCCACGCCCACGACGAATTCGTTCGCCTCTCCGTCGGCCCGGGTGAGATCCTGGTTTCGGTATGTCTACTTCCTTCGCCGACCTCCAGACCCTGCTGGCCGACGTCCCGCTGCGCGACGCGCAGCGGCTCGGCCGCCGTCTCGAAGGCGCACGGCGCATCCGTAAGCCCGAAGCGCGACAGGCCGTGCTCGACGAAATCGCAGGTCAGGCCGGTAAGGCCGCCGAGCGGATCCGGCTGCGCGCGGGGCGGGTGCCCGCCGTCTCGTACCCCGAGCAATTGCCCGTCAGCCAGAAGAAGGACACGATCCTGGAGGCGATACGCGACCACCAGGTCGTGATCGTCGCCGGGGAGACCGGGTCGGGCAAGACGACCCAGATCCCCAAGATCTGTCTGGAGCTGGGCCGTGGCGTCCGCGGCATGATCGGGCACACCCAGCCGCGCCGGATCGCCGCCCGTACGGTCGCGGAGCGCGTCGCCGAGGAGTTGGACACCCCGCTGGGCGGGGCGGTCGGCTGGAAGGTCCGCTTCACCGACCAGGTCGACCAGGACGCGACCTTCGTCAAGCTGATGACGGACGGCATCCTGCTCGCGGAGATCCAGACGGACCGCGAACTGCTCGCGTACGACACCCTCATCATCGACGAGGCCCACGAACGCAGCCTCAACATCGACTTCCTGCTCGGCTATCTCGCCCAGCTCCTGCCCAGACGCCCCGACCTCAAGGTCGTCATCACCTCCGCGACCATCGACCCGGAACGTTTCTCCCGGCACTTCGGGCGCTTCGCCTCCGTGGACGTCGATGGCGGCGAAGGCGGAGCGGAGCGGGGCGCGCCCATCGTCGAGGTCTCGGGCCGTACGTACCCGGTCGAGGTCCGCTACCGCCCGCTCCTGGAGGACGACAGCTCCGAGCGCGACCGCGACCAGATCACCGCGATCGCCGACGCCGTCGAGGAGCTCCAGCGCGAGGAGCCCGGCGACATCCTGGTCTTCCTCTCCGGCGAGCGGGAGATCCGCGACACCGCCGAGGCGCTCCAGAAGCTCCCGCACCGCGACACCGAGGTCCTCCCCCTCTACGCCCGGCTCTCGCACGCCGAGCAGAACCGGGTGTTCCAGCGCCACAGCGGCCGCCGGATCGTCCTCGCGACGAATGTCGCCGAGACCTCGCTGACCGTCCCCGGGATCAAGTACGTGATCGATCCGGGCAACGCCCGGATCTCCCGCTACAGCCACCGCACCAAGGTCCAGCGGCTGCCGATCGAGAAGATCTCCCAGGCCAGCGCCAACCAGCGCAAGGGCCGCTGCGGCCGTACCTCGGACGGGGTCTGCATCCGGCTCTACTCGGAGGAGGACTTCGACGCCCGCCCGGAGTTCACGGACGCGGAGATCCTGCGGACGAACCTGGCCTCCGTCATCCTCCAGATGACCGCGGCCGGGCTCGGCGACATCGAGAAGTTCCCCTTCATCGACCCGCCGGACCACCGCAACATCCGCGACGGTGTGCAACTCCTCCAGGAGCTGGGCGCCTTCGACATGGGCGAGAAGGGGCCCGCCAAGCGGCTCACCCCGCTCGGCCGCAAGCTCTCGCAGCTCCCCGTGGACCCGCGGCTCGCCCGGATGGTCATCGAGGCGGACCGCAACGGCTGCGTACGGGAGGTGATGGTGATCGCCGCCGCGCTCTCCATCCAGGACCCGCGCGAGCGCCCCTCCGAGAAGCAGGCGCAGGCCGACCAGCAGCACGCCCGCTTCAAGGACGAGACCTCCGACTTCCTCGCCTTCCTCAATCTCTGGCGGTACGTAAGGGAGCAGCAGAAGGCGCTCTCCTCCTCCGCGTTCCGCCGGATGTGCAAGTCGGAGTACCTGAACTTCCTGCGGATCCGCGAGTGGCAGGACATCTACTCCCAGCTCCGTACGGTCGCCCGGCAGATGGGCATCCACCTCAACGAGGAGGACGCGGCGGAGCAGTCCGTCCATGTCTCCCTCCTCGCGGGCCTGCTGTCGCACGTCGGCATGAAGGACGTGAAGGAGAAGGACGCCTCGAAGAAGGACGGCGGGAGGGACGGCAAGGACGGGACGCGGAAGGACGGCGGCAGGAACGAGTATCTGGGCGCCCGCAACGCGAAGTTCGCGGTCTTCCCCGGCTCCGCCCTCTTCAAGAAGCCGCCGCGCTTCATCATGTCCGCCGAGCTGGTGGAGACCTCCCGGCTCTGGGCGCGCGTCAACGCGCGGATCGAGCCCGAGTGGATCGAGCCGCTGGCCGGCCATCTCCTCAAGCGGACGTACAGCGAGCCGCACTGGGAGAAGGACGCGGCGGCCGTCATGGCGTACGAGAAGGTCACGCTGTACGGGGTTCCGATCGTCGCCCACCGCAAGGTGAATTTCGGCCGAATCGACGCCGAGGCGTCGCGGGAGCTGTTCATCCGGCACGCGCTGGTCGAGGGCGACTGGCGCACGCACCACCAGTTCTTCCATGACAATCGCAAACTGCTCGGCGAGGTCGAGGAGTTGGAGCACCGCGCCCGGCGCCGCGACATCCTCGTGGACGACGAGACGCTGTACGACTTCTACGAGCGTCGGGTGCCGGAGAACGTGGTCTCCGGGGCGCATTTCGACTCCTGGTGGAAGGCGAAGCGGCGCGAGGAGCCGGAGCTGCTCGACTTCGAGCGCTCGATGCTCATCAACGAGAAGGCCGGCTCGGTCACCAAGGACGACTATCCGGACTCCTGGCGCCAGGGACCGCTCAAGTTCCGGGTGACGTACCAGTTCGAGCCGGGCACGGACGCGGACGGCGTCACCGTCCACGTTCCCCTCCAGGTCCTCAACCAGGTCACCGCCGAGGGCTTCGACTGGCAGATCCCGGGGCTGCGCGAGGAGGTGGTCGTGGAGCTGATCCGGTCACTGCCCAAGCCCGTTCGCCGCCACTACGTGCCCGCGCCGAACTACGCGGCGGCCTTCCTGGACCGGGCCGTGCCCCTCCAGGAGCCGCTGCCGGTCACGCTGGCGCGCGAACTCCAGCGGATGGTCGGGGTGCCGGTCTCGGCCGAGGACTTCGACCTGAGCCGGATCCCGGACCACCTGAAGATCACGTTCCGGATCGTCGACGAGCGGCGCCGCAAGGTCGCCGAGGCGAAGGACCTGGAGACGCTGCGGCTCCAGCTCCGCCCCAAGGCCCGCCAGGCCCTCTCCCAGGCCGCGGCGGCCACCGCGGAGCGCGCGGGCGGCGCGACGATCGAGCGCACCGGTCTGACGGAGTGGACGATCGGCACGCTGGTACGGATCTTCGAGACCCGGCGGGCCGGCCAGCCGGTGAAGGCGTACCCGGCCCTGGTCGACCAGGGCGCGACCGTGGCCGTACGGCTCTTCGACACGGAGGCCGAGCAGCAGCAGGCGATGTGGGCCGGCACCCGGCGGCTGATCATGCTGAACATCCCGGTCAGCCCGGCGAAGTTCGCCTCCGACAAGCTCACCAACCAGCAGAAGCTGGCGCTCTCCCGCAATCCGCACGGATCGGTGCAGGCGCTCTTCGAGGACTGCGCGACGGCCGCCGCGGACAAGCTGATCGCGGACCACGGGGGTCCCGCGTGGGACGAGGAGTCGTTCCGGAAGCTGTTCGACACGGTGCGCGCCGACCTCGTCGACGCGACGGTACGGACGGTCGGCCAGGTCCAGCAGATCCTGGCCGCCTGGCAGGCCTGTGAGCGCCGCCTGAAGGCCACGAACAGTCTGGTGCTGGTGAAGAACGTCCAGGACGTCAGGGACCAGCTCGCGGCCCTCGTGCCGGCCGGCTTCGTCACCCGCACCGGGCTGCGCAGGCTGCCGGACCTGATGCGCTACCTGGTGGCGGTGGACCGCAGGCTCCAGCAGATGCCCACGGCCGTCCAGCGCGACACGACGCGCATGGAGAAGGTCCACGAGATGCAGGACGAGTACGCGTGGCTGCTCGAACAGCTTCCGCGGGGACGGCCGGTGCCGCGCGAGGTCCTGGACATCCGCTGGATGATCGAGGAGCTGCGGGTGAGCTACTTCGCGCACGCGCTGGGCACGGCGCAGCCGGTCTCGGACAAGCGGATCGTGAAGGCGATCGACGCGGCGGCCCCGTGAGACGGGGGCCTCGCTCATCCAGTTCGACCGCACCCTCCGAGCTGCTGTAGAGTCTCGTTTCGCAGCCGCCACTACGGGGCCGCGAAACCTGGTCCTGTGGAGCAGTTTGGAGTGCTCGCCACCCTGTCAAGGTGGAGGCCGCGGGTTCAAATCCCGTCAGGACCGCAGTGAAGAAGGCCCGCATCCGGCAACGGACGCGGGCCTTCTTGCGGTACCCGGACCTTCCTTCGATGCACGGACCTTCCTGCCGTACGCGGAACTTCCTGCGGTGGGTACGCGAGGCCGGCCCGTCCCCGGAGGCCCGCCTTCCGCCGCGTGCACCGCTCCCCGGTGCCCCCCGCGCCCGACTCCATTGCATACGGCAAGGCCCGTCGACGCGGCGGTAACGCCGCAGTAATGGCGTGCCCAAATCCGCCGGGGCCGGGGCGATGCGCCTTGACGGGGTTCGCGGCCCGGGGGTACCTAAACAGAAGGCCCCTTGTCCGTCACATCCCGGGGCCGCACCGGGGGTGGTGTGCGTGACCGCATCGACAGCGAGGCCGACCGACCGGGCCAGGCCCGCCAGGCAGACGAAACATGAGACGGGCGCGCTGCTGCGCGCCCATCTGGCAGCCGCTTCGGGGCGCCCGCACGCCACCGGGTACTGCCCGATCTGCCATCGCCTCCAGCGGCTCGTGGACGAGTCCGCGGCGGCGCTCGACCCGGCCCCCGGGGGCACCGGTTTCCTCGTGGAGAAGTTACCGGGGGACCAACCCCCTCCCGCGAGCTGACGTTTGACTGCCGTTCAGCCACCGGCCGACGGTCCGTCCCGCCTCGTTCCGCATCGCCCCGCGTGGCGGTGTGCGTTCCACGGAGGCGCCGACCATGATCTGACACGTACCCGGCGAGCGGTTCGCACCCCGTCGGCGGAGCAGAGAGGTGTGACGGGAGTCACGTGAGAACTTCCTGCACAGAGCAGGACTTACACCCTTCCTACAAGACACCAATTTAATATGTGCAATTGCACTCCTCCTCAGAGCCCTCACCCACCCGTTCCCCGACCTCCCCGGAACCACTCGTTCCACACGGTCCGCGCACAAAAAAATCGCGGGGGGGGGGGGGGGGTAGGGGGGGGGGGAGGTGGTGGTGGCCGTGGACCGCACCGGGGTGCGGCCACCGCTGGCCTACGGGTTCCGTAGGGTGTTGTAGGGCCGCCGAACCGCGGTGTGGTTGGGGTTGGGCGCGTTCAACGG
>NZ_JBHZDA010000074.1:4672-19493 GCF_042755665.1 Streptomyces sp. NPDC059142 | reverse complement strand
CCCCGTCCCCCCCCCCCCCGGCACCACTGGGTTCCACCGGGCCCGCCAAAAATAAATGGGCCCGGGGGGGGGGGCCGCCGGCCCCCCTCGACGACTTACCCGTTGTGCGTGGGCATGGGACCTGTTGGGGCAGGTGCCCGTCGTGTGGAGCCATGGGTCGGGACGACCGGATATGGGGGACCCGGCTGTGCCCTGATCGGTTTGAGCCCTAAATGAGCCTTACTGGGGTGTTCAGGCCTCGCTGCGCTGCTGCGGAATACCCGCAAGCAGTGCGCGGACCTCTGCCTCGCGATACCGGCGATGCCCACCGAGCGTGCGGATGGACGTGAGCTTGCCGGCCTTTGCCCAGCGTGTGACCGTCTTCGGGTCCACACGGAACATCGTGGCAACCTCAGCCGGGGTCAGCAGCGGCTCGGCATCAGGGGTGCGAGCGGTCATGAGCGGCCTCCTCGGGAGAACCGAACCATCTCGGTTCTTTCCTCTAAATTCTGCACCTTGACCCGCGTTGCCCGAAATGGCGGACGCGGGCCGAGTCGGTTATAGGACGAACGGCTTGTCCTCGGCACTACAACTACACCATCCGTCCAGCCACGTAGGCCAAACCGATGGAATTGCCCTCTGAGGTGTTCATCAGCGGCGGAAGCCGATGGACCATGCCATAGCGGACAGTCACGTCACAGATACGATCAGTCACAGAATGATCAGGAGTCACTGGCCCCCCCACATAGAGTGCAATGCCGAGCATTCCGCCCACACTTGGACGGATGGAACCCTCCCCGGACTCCTTGTCCTATTTTGGCACGAGGAGGGGTGATGGGCGCAAGAGCCCCGTTAGTGCGGTCCGTCACCCTTGAGGGCAAAGGCCCGCTTCGGGACCTCTGCCCCGGTGCCCGATTCAAGGTCCGGTCAAGTCCGTTCCAGGGTCTTCCCATGCCCGCCGCGACCGTTCGGGCGGGCTCAGCTCGCGTGCTGACGTTCCCGGACCGCGCGCCAGCGCTCCATGAGCCGGCCGTACGCCGTCCCCGCCGCCTCGCCGTCGCCCTCCCTGAGCGCCGCGACCGCCGCCGCCACATCGGCGGCCGAGCGGTCGTCGGCAAGCTGCTCCCGGGAGATCACATGGACGAGGCCGCCGTAGTCCAGTTCGACCAGTGAACGCGGGTGGAACTCCTCCAGCCACCGCCCCACCTCGATCAGCCCCTCGACCATCGGACCGTCGTCCAGCGTCTCCCGCAGCGTCTTCAGCGCGCGGGCCAGCCGCCGCCTCGCCTGCACCATCGGCGTCCGGTAGCGCAGTACGGGCGCCCCCTCACCGCCCTCCTCGGCCGCCGGGCCCTCCTTCTCGTACAGCCGCTCCTCGTCGGAGAAGAGCGCGAACCAGCCCGGCGGGACCTGCCAGAGCGCCGTCCTGATCCAGGGCCGCGCGTCCGGATTCCGCTCCCGCCAGTGCTCGTAGTCCGAGGTGGCCTGAAATCGCACCACCGGGGGCAGCACCGCGTCCAGCAGAGGCGCGGGGAACGTCTCCGTCAGCTCCTCCAGCGCCAGCCAGCCGCGCAGCCGCGTCCGCCAGGGACAGACGCACACCACCCCGTCGACCTCGGTGACGAACGCGTCCCCGCTCTCGTGCACGGGAACGGGCACCGGAGGGGTGGGCAGGAGGTCCGCGAGGGAGCGCCGCAGCTCGTCCTGGGCGCCGGGGACACGGTCCCGCTTGGCGTAACGCGCCCAGTGGCTCCTCTCCGGCTCGGGAAAGGCCCCCAGCGGCTCGTACACCCGCAGGTAGGACGCGTAAGGGACATGGACAGAAGACACCGCCGGCATGGGCGGCATCGTCCCATGTCCGTCACCCCCGAGGGGGTGATCCTCGGCACTGCGGCTGATCCACGCCTGCCGAGGACTTACCCTCTTGCTTGCCCGACCGGCCGCTCCACCACCCATCGGAGGGGCCGCCCAACGCCGTTTCTTACTGGGGAGTCACCACCGTGACCGATGTTTCCGGCGCGCACACCGACGTACTGCACACCCTCTTCCGCTCCGAGCAGGGCGGCCATGAGCAGGTCGTGCTCTGCCAGGACCGCGCCAGCGGCCTCAAGGCCGTCATCGCGATCCACTCGACCGCCCTGGGCCCGGCCCTCGGCGGCACCCGCTTCCATCCGTACGCCTCCGAGGAGGAGGCCGTCGCCGACGCGCTGAACCTCTCCCGGGGCATGTCGTACAAGAACGCCCTCGCCGGGCTCGACCACGGCGGCGGCAAGGCCGTGATCATCGGGGACCCCGAGCAGATCAAGACCGAAGAGCTGCTGCTGGCCTACGGCCGGTTCGTGGCCTCGCTCGGCGGCCGGTACGTCACCGCCTGCGACGTCGGCACATACGTGGCCGACATGGACGTCGTGGCGCGCACCTGCGCCTGGACCACCGGGCGCTCCCCCGAGAACGGCGGCGCCGGCGACTCGTCCGTGCTGACCGCCTTCGGGGTCTTCCAGGGCATGCGGGCCAGCGCCCAGCACCGGTGGGGCGACCCGTCGCTGCGCGGGCGCACGGTCGGGATCGCGGGCGTCGGGAAGGTGGGGCACCACCTGGTGGAGCATCTGCTCCAGGACGGCGCCGAGGTCGTGGTCACGGATGTACGGGAGGCGTCGGTACGCCGGGTGACGGACGCGCACCCCCAGGTCACCGCCGTGGCCGACACGGACACCCTGATCCGCACCGAGGGCCTGGACATCTACGCCCCGTGCGCGCTCGGCGGCGCGCTGGACGACGAGTCCGTGGCGGCGCTCACCGCGACGGTGGTCTGCGGGGCGGCCAACAACCAGCTCGCCCACCCGGGCGTCGAGAAGGACCTCGCCGACCGCCGCATCCTGTACGCGCCCGACTACGTGGTGAACTCGGGCGGGGTCATCCAGGTCGCGGACGAGCTGCACGGATTCGATTTCGAGCGGTGCCGCGCGAAGGCCGCGAAGATCTTCGACACGACTCTTTCGATCTTCGCACGTGCGAAGGAGGACGGGGTTCCGCCGGCCGCGGCGGCCGACCGGATCGCCGAGCACAGGATGGCCGAAGCGCGTCGTTCCTGAGGGTCGCCCGGCGGCGCCCGACCACACCTGAACCCTTCAGGTGTGGTCGCTCAGGCTGCCGCGGACGGGCGGCGGCGGACGGGGAGACCAGACTCACGCGGGTCGGCGGGTCGCCCCTCCAGAAGAGGTTAAAATCGCTGCTGACCAGCGAGGACGGGGCGTCTCGCCGACCCTGCACCGGGGCGCGTCATGCGGGCGGCGTACCGTATGGCCGCGGAAGCAGGTACCGTTGAAGCCCTACGGACGGGTCTCTCCGCGGAGAGCTCGTTCGGATTCATGAACGCGTGTCAAGACTCTGGGGCCGTCGAGCCCCGTCACCGAGGGGGTCGAGCCATGGGGCGCGGCCGGGCCAAGGCCAAGCAGACGAAGGTCGCCCGCCAGCTGAAGTACAACAGCGGCGGGACAGACCTGTCGCGTCTGGCCAACGAGCTGGGCGCATCGCCTTCAAGTCAACCGCCGAACGGCGAGCCGTTCGAGGACGACGACGAGGAAGATGACCCGTACGCACAGTACGCGGACCGCTACAACGCGGACCCGTACAAGGACGACAAGGACGAGGACGACGAGTCCGGGCCCTCGGCGCGG
Organism: Streptomyces sp. NPDC059142; assembly: GCF_042755665.1. Classification (NCBI taxonomy): domain Bacteria; kingdom Bacillati; phylum Actinomycetota; class Actinomycetes; order Kitasatosporales; family Streptomycetaceae; genus Streptomyces; species Streptomyces sp. NPDC059142. The sequence continues at coordinate 15,837 of NZ_JBHZDA010000074.1, read as the reverse complement.
CGCCGCGGCGCTTGACGTCCGTACATCCCGAGCGTCAGCTCGTCATCAGCATCCGGCCCGGTCCGGGGCCCGCGGCCCTGGACCGGGTTCTGTGCTGTCACCCGGGACCGTCACCGGGTTCTGTGCTGTCCGCGTCCCTCCCGTGCCGGCCGGGTGACCCCCGGAGCCGGCACGGGTCGGCGCGTCAGCTCGCGTAGTCGCCGGTCAGCGCCGCTCCGGTGGAGTGGTCCGCCCGCTCGGTGATCTCCCCGGCGATCCACGCGTCGACCCCGCGGTCGGCGAGCGTGGTGAGCGCGGCGTCGGCCGACTCCGCGGGGACGACGGCCATCATGCCCACGCCCATGTTCAGCGTCTTCTCCAGCTCCAGGCGCTCCACCCGGCCCGCCGTACCGATCACGTCGAAGACCGCGCCGGGCGTCCACGTCGAGCGGTCCACCGTGGCGTGCAGCCCGTCCGGGATCACGCGGGCGAGATTGGCCGCCAGACCGCCGCCGGTGATGTGGCTGAAGGCGTGCACCTCGGTCGTCCTGGTGAGGGCCAGGCAGTCCAGTGAGTAGATCTTGGTGGGCTCCAGCAGCTCCTCGCCGAGCGTGCGGCCGAACTCGGGGACCTCACGCTCCAGCGACCAGCCGGCCCGGTCGAAGACCACGTGGCGGACGAGCGAGTACCCGTTCGAGTGAAGTCCGGAGGATGCCATCGCGATGACCGCGTCCCCCGTACGGATACGATCCGCGCCGAGCAGCCGGTCCGCCTCGACCACGCCCGTACCGGCGCCGGCGACGTCGAAGTCGTCCTCGCCGAGGAGTCCGGGGTGCTCGGCGGTCTCGCCGCCGACCAGGGCGCAGCCGGCCAGCACACAGCCTTCGGCGATGCCCTTGACGATGGCGGCGACCCGCTCGGGGTGGACCTTGCCGACACAGATGTAGTCGGTCATGAACAGGGGCTCGGCGCCGCAGACGACGAGGTCGTCGACGACCATGCCGACGAGGTCGCGGCCGATCGTGTCGTACACGCCCATCTTGCGGGCGAGGTCGACCTTCGTGCCGACGCCGTCGGTGGCGGAGGCGAGCAGCGGGCGCTCGTAGCGCTTGAGGGCGGAGGCGTCGAAGAGGCCGGCGAAGCCGCCGAGGCCGCCGAGGACCTCGGGGCGCCGGGTCTTGCGCACCCACTCCTTCATCAGCTCGACCGCGCGGTCACCGGCTTCGATGTCGACGCCCGCGGCGGCATAGCTGGCACCAGTAGTCGTTTCGGACATGGCTGGGTACTTTCCTGTCGTCGTGAGGTCGTCGAACGTCATCGGCGGGGCCTGGTCGTGCGGGGGCGCTACGGCCTGCGCAGCGCTTCCGACGCGGCGGTACCGGCCGGTCCCGCCGCCAGCTCGGTCTCCAGGAGCTGCTTGCCGAGCAGTTCCGGGTCGGGGAGGGCCATCGGGTACTCGCCGTCGAAGCAGGCGCGGCAGAGGTTGGGCTTGGCGATCGTGGTCGCCTCGATCATCCCGTCGATGGAGATGTACGAGAGCGAGTCGGCGCCCATGGAGACGCCGATCTCCTCGACCGTCATGCCGTTGGCGATCAGCTCCGCGCGGGTGGCGAAGTCGATGCCGAAGAAGCACGGCCACTTGACCGGAGGGGACGAGATCCGGATGTGGACCTCGGCGGCGCCCGCCTCACGGAGCATCTTGACGAGGGCGCGCTGGGTGTTGCCGCGGACGATCGAGTCGTCGACGACCACCAGGCGCTTGCCCCGGATGACTTCCTTCAGCGGATTCAGCTTCAGCCGGATGCCGAGCTGGCGGATGGTCTGGGAGGGCTGGATGAAGGTCCGGCCGACGTAGGCGTTCTTGACCAGGCCGGATCCGTACGGGATACCGCTGGCCTCCGCGTAGCCGATGGCTGCGGGGGTGCCGGATTCGGGCGTGGCTATGACCAGGTCCGCCTCGACCGGGGCTTCCTTCGCCAGTTTCCGGCCCATCTCGACACGGGAGAGATAGACGTTCCGACCGGCGATGTCCGTATCCGGGCGGGCCAGGTACACGTACTCGAAGACGCAGCCCTTGGGCTTCGCTTCCGCGAATCGCTGGGTCCGCAGTCCGTTCTCGTCGATGGCGATCAGCTCGCCGGGCTCGATCTCCCGTACGAAGGAGGCGCCGCAGATGTCGAGGGCGGCGCCCTCGGAGGCGACGACCCAGCCGCGCTCCAGCCGGCCGAGGACGAGCGGGCGGATGCCCTGCGGGTCACGGGCGGCGTAGAGGGTGTGCTCGTCCATGAAGACGAACGAGAAGGCGCCCTGCACGTCGGGCAGGATCTTGGCGGCGGCTTCCTCGACGGTGAGGGGCTTGCCGTCGGCGTCCGACTGGCTGGCCAGCAGGGCCGTGACCAGGTCGGTGTCGTTGGTGGCGGCGACGCGCGTCGTCCGGCCGTTCTCCTTGGGGAGGTCGGCGACCATCTCGGCGAGCTGGGCGGTGTTGACCAGGTTGCCGTTGTGGCCGAGCGCGATGGAGCCGTGGGCCGTGGCCCGGAAGGTCGGCTGCGCGTTCTCCCACACCGAGGCTCCGGTGGTGGAGTAGCGGGCGTGTCCCACCGCGATATGCCCCACCAGGGAGCTGAGCGAGGTTTCGTCGAAGACCTGTGAGACGAGGCCCATGTCCTTGAAAACCAGGATCTTGGACCCGTTGCTCACTGCGATGCCCGCGGACTCCTGTCCACGGTGCTGTAGGGCATACAGTCCGAAATAGGTGAGCTTGGCGACCTCTTCGCCCGGGGCCCAGACTCCGAAGACGCCGCAAGCGTCCTGGGGGCCTTTCTCTCCGGGGAGCAGGTCGTGGTTGAGTCGTCCATCACCACGAGGCACGCCACCGAGTGTAGGCGAGATCGACCACTGGTCCGAATTGGGGATACGGGAGGGGGCCCTTCCGGGCCCTCCCGACGGCCTCCCGGTTACTTCGCGGGGGCCTCGGCGGTGGCCCCGATCCCCTCTCCTCCGGCGGTCCTGAGCGTGACGGAACGGTGGCGCAGCTCATATGTGACGTCGCCCTCCAGCACCTTCCGCACCTGGTTTTCCAGGGTCATCGCGGGTCCCGGGCAGAGCATGCGGGTGGCGGTGAGCCGGCCGAGGGTGAGGCTGGTGCCGGAGACGGTGGCGGGGGCCTTGAAGCGGTTGCAGCCGAGGCTGCCCTCGACGGTGCCCGTCTGCTCGCCGTCCTTGCCCGCCTGCGCCTCCTTACTCACAGTGAAGGTGAAGAACGCTTTGCCCTCGGTGCCCTTGGGGAGGGAGGTCGAGGTCTCCTTCCCGGCGATCGTGCCGACCGTCCATTTCGTCCCGGCGAAGGGCGCGGGCTCCTCCGAGCTCAGCGCGATCGTGTCGCCGTCCGCCGTGGTGAGGGTGAGCTTCTTGTCCTCGACCTTGGCGGTGAGTTTCCCGGAGAACGCGCCGTCGAGCGCCTTCTCGAAGCCGTCCGTCTTCTGGTCGCACCCGACGAGGGTGGACTCCTTGTCGCCGATGGTGACGGTGTCGCCCTCGACGGTGACCTTCGCGCTGAAGTGGTTGCAGCCGGTCTGCGCGCTGGCCCGGCCGTCGGAGCCGATCTCCACGCCGGCGCCCGGGGGCGCGGCGGTCTTCTCGCCGTCCTTGGTCACGCTGTCGACGCGCCAGTGGACTCCGGTGAGCGGCAGCTCGGTCCGTACGGCTCCGTCGCGGTTGCCGCTGCCGGCGCCGGCGCCGTCCTTGGTCTCGGTGCCGCACGCGGTCAGCGCGAGGAGCGCGGCGGTGGTGACGGCGGCGACATGGGCGACGCGCGCGCCGTGCACGGGGCGGGCGGGGCGGATGATCTTCTGGTTCGGCATACCGCTGGGACGGGGGCGAGCTCGGTACGGTTCCGCCTCCCCCGCGCGTCCCGCCGTCTCTCACCCCATGAGCGGGAGCAGACCGCCGAGATCCGCGCGCTCCCCGCTGGCGCTGACCCGCGCCGCCTCGACCTCTTCGCGCCAGCCCGTACGGCCGGTGGCCAGCCGGATCCAGGTCAGCGGGTCGGTCTCCACGACGTTGGGCGGGGTCCCCCGGGTGTGGCGCGGCCCTTCCACGCACTGCACGACGGCGTACGGCGGCACCCGTACCTCGGTCGAGGCGCCGGGCGCCTTCACGGCGAGCGCGTCGGCGAGCACCCGGGTGCAGGCGGCGAGCGCCTGACGGTCGAACGGTACGGCGAGCCCGGCGGCCCGGTTCAGGTCGTCGGTGTGGACGGTCAATTCGACGGTCCGGGTCACGAGGAAGTCCCCGAGCCGCATCGGTCCGAGCCGGATCGCCGTCACCCGGTCGTCGTCCGCGCCGGGGAGCAGGGCGTCGAGCCGCGCGGCGGTACGGGCGAACAGCTCCTCCGGGGGCGCGGACGCCGCGTACTCCCGGACGCCGTCCGCGATGGCGCCCGCGTGCGCGGCGGTGGCGGCGGGCCAGTCGGCGAGGGTGAGGGGCCGGCCGCCCGCCGGCCCCGCGGGCCCGCCCCGCTCGACGGCGCGGTTCTCGACGTCGCGGTTCTCGATGGCGCGGTTGAGGGACTCGACGACCATGCACAGGTGCGCTGCCAGCTCCCGTACGGTCCACTCCCCCAGTCCGGAGTCCAGCGCGAGCTGCTCGGGCGTGAGCCCCGCGACCGCTTCCCGTACGTGTCCGAACTGGGCCACGACGGCCGCCCGGATCTTGCCGGAGTCGTAGCTGCGGGGGCGCTTCTTGGCAGGTGGCATGGGGGGGAGGCTAGACGAGTCATTCCGAAGTAGCGTCGTCCGCCCCTCGGGCGGGCGGAGGCGCGGATGCGTCACCGCGCGGGGGAACCGGTGGGTCCGTGCACCACGAAGGGCTCGCCGCCCGGCGGGACGCCGGCCTCACGCCAGCGGAACGGGACGCCCCGCGCGACGTTCAGGTCCGGGTGGTCCATGAGCTGGAAGTGGAGGTGCGGCTCGCTGGAGTTGCCGGAGTTCCCGCAGCGGCCCAGGACTTGGCCCGCCGTGACCCGGTCGCCCGCCCGGACCCGGAGCGAGCCGCGCTGGAGATGGGCGTACATCGCGTACGTACCGTTCCCCAGGTCGAGGACCACCTGGTTGCCGGTGATCCGGTGCGCGCCGGTCATCTCCCGTACCGCGCTCTCGAAGAGCATCAGATAGACCAGCGCGGGCAGCGAGTTCCTGCTGAGGTGGTCGCGCTGGACGTCGGAGGCGCGGACGACCGTCGCGTCGGCGACCGCGAGGAGCGGTGCGCCGAAGGCCGGGAAGTCCCGGTTGCGGCGGGCGATCGGCCACAGCCACGCGAACGCCGGGCGGGCGGTGGGCGGCGCGGACCCGGGGTCCTGGGCGGTGGGCGGCGCGGACTCGGGGTCCTGGGCGGGCGCGGGGTCGGCCACGATGTCGATCGCGTACGCCTGGCCGTACCCGTACGTCCCATGGCTCGGCACCTTGTCCGCCGGGCTGTTCACCGCCGACCAGCGGCCCCTGACCGGCGCGTCCACCTCCACGGCCGGCGGGCGCACCGCGTGCTCGGCCCGCGCCGTCCGCCCCATCCGGATCAGCAGCGCGACACCGATCCCGGCCGGCAGCCACGTCCACCAGTAGCCGAACGGCAGCTCGACGAAGGCCCCGACGAGGACCAGGAGGCAGAACACCAGCCAGGACACCCGGAAGGCCAGCATCGCGGGCCCCCGGCCCCGGCGCTTCTCCGGTACTTCCACTTCGCTCGCGGACATCGTTTCTCTCCCCCTGTGGTCGGTCGGGTACGGCCGCGGTGGCTACGGGCCCGCGGCGGTGATCATCACCAGCAGCGGTACGACCCGGGGAGCCGGGACCTCGTACCGGCCGCGGCCGGGTGTGTGCAGCCAGCCCGCGCCGGTCAGTTGGCGCAGGTGGTGGTAGATCTGGCCGGTGGTGCCCAGCTCGTCCAGGTCCGCCAGTTCGGCCGTCGTCCGCCGGCCGCCGAGGATCTCGTGCAGGAGACGCAGCCGTACCGGATGGCCGAGCGCGGCGAAGCACTCGGCGGTCAGCGACCAGTCGGCGTCGAGCAGGCCGTCGGTGTACGCGCCGTACTGCCACTCGTAGCGCTCGCCCGCGGGGAGCCGCACCGAGCCGGCGTACACCACTCCGCCGTCCGCCGAACCGGCCTTCGCCAGCTCGGACTTGAGGAGATCCAGCGCCCAGAAGGCGCCCTCGGGGCCGCGCGGCTCCGGCCGGTTCGCGCCGTCGGCGGCGCCGCCCGCGCGGTCACCGCGCTCCAGCGCCGCCAGCCTGCGCTCCAGTTCGGCGACGCGCTCCTCAAGCTCCATACGTCGATACTACGTAATTACGTAATCTCTCGAAACCCCGGGGCGCCCCTGCTCCTGGCCCCTGTGTCTCTCGCCGTCTCCGTCCCCGGGCACGACCGTGCCCCCGTCCCGGAGAGCCCGGGACGGGGGCACGGTTCGGAGCGTCGCACGGTCACTCCGTCGTACGGTCACGCCTCACGCGGGCGTGGTGCTCCGGCGTCAGCCGCGCGGGCGCTCCAGCGTCAGCAGCAGGCCCTCGACCGCACCGGGACCGATCCGGCCCTTGACGTCCGCCGCCGTGATCGACTTCAGCGCCCAGCCGTCCTCGGCGTGCTTGTTGAGGATCTTCTCCAGCTTGTCGCCGTCCAGGGCGTCGCCGATGAGCGATTCCCTGAACGTGATGACCTTGTACTCGTACGCCATGATGCGTTCCCCTCGTCTCGCGGTGTCCCTGTGTCCCTCTCGGGTACCCGGCGCTCAGGCCAGCAGCGCGGGAATCGTCGCCTCGTGCGCGTCCTTCAGCTCGCCCAGCGCGATGCCGAACTCGCCCTGGACCTCGATCTCGTCGCCGTCCACCACGCCGATCCGGGTGACGGGCAGCCCGCGCGCCCCGCACATGTCGGTGAACCGCAGCTCCTCGCTGCGCGGTACGGCGACGACCGCGCGCCCCGCCGACTCGCTGAACAGGAACGTGAACGCGTCGAGCCCGTCCGGTACGACCAGCCGCGCGCCGTGCCCGCCGCGCAGGCAGGACTCCGTCACCGCCTGGATCAGACCGCCGTCGCTCAGGTCGTGCGCCGCGTCGATCATGCCGTCGCGGGACGCCGAGATCAGGATCTCGCCGAGCAGCTTCTCGCGGTCGAGGTCCACGGCCGGCGGCAGCCCGCCGAGGTGGTCGTGGACGACCTGGGACCACGCCGAGCCGCCGAACTCCTCGCGGGTGTCGCCGAGCAGGTAGAGAAGCTGGCCCTGCTCCGCGAAGGCGATCGGCGTACGGCGGTTGACGTCGTCGATCACGCCGAGCACGGCCACGACCGGCGTCGGGTGGATCGCCGTCTCGCCCGTCTGGTTGTAGAGCGAGACGTTCCCGCCGGTCACCGGGGTGCCCAACTGGAGGCAGCCGTCGGCCAGTCCGCGCGTCGCCTCGGCGAACTGCCACATCACGGCCGGGTCCTCGGGGGAACCGAAGTTCAGGCAGTCGGAGATCGCGAGCGGGGTGGCGCCGGAGGCGGCCACGTTGCGGTACGCCTCCGCCAGCGCGAGCTGCGCGCCCGTGTACGGGTCGAGCTTGGCGAAGCGGCCGTTGCCGTCCGTCGCCATCGCCACACCGAGGTTCGACTCCTCGTCGATCCGGACCATGCCGGCGTCCTCGGGCTGCGCGAGCACCGTGTTGCCCTGCACGAAGCGGTCGTACTGGTCGGTGATCCACGCCTTCGACGCCTGGTTCGGCGACGCGACCAGCTTCAGCACCTGCTCGCGCAGCTCGGCCGAAGTGGCCGGGCGTGCCAGCTTGTTGGCGTCGTCCGCCTGGAGGGCGTCCTGCCAGTCGGGGCGGGCGTAGGGCCGCTCGTACACCGGACCGTCGTGGGCGACGGAGCGCGGCGGTACGTCGACGATCTGCTCGCCGTGCCAGAAGATCTCCAGGCGCTCGCCCTCGGTCACCTCACCGATGACCGTGGCGATGACGTCCCACTTCTCGCAGATCTCCATGAAGCGGTCGACCTTGCCGGGCTCCACGACCGCGCACATGCGCTCCTGCGACTCGCTCATGAGGATCTCCTCGGGCGAGAGGGTCGCGTCACGCAGCGGTACGGTGTCCAGCTCGACCCGCATCCCGCCGGAGCCGGCGGACGCCAGCTCGCTCGTCGCGCAGGAGAGACCGGCGCCGCCGAGGTCCTGGATCCCGGCGACGAGCTTCTCCGCGAAGATCTCCAGGGTGCACTCGATGAGCAGCTTCTCCTGGAACGGGTCGCCCACCTGGACGGCCGGCCGCTTGGCCGGGCCGGTGGACTCGAAGGTCTCGCTCGCCAGCACCGAGACACCGCCGATACCGTCGCCGCCCGTGCGGGCGCCGTACAGGATCACCTTGTTGCCCGCGCCCGACGCCTTCGCGAGGTGGATGTCCTCGTGCTTCATCACACCGATGCAGCCGGCGTTGACCAGCGGGTTGCCCTGGTAGCAGGCGTCGAAGACGACCTCGCCGCCGATGTTCGGCAGGCCGAGGCAGTTCCCGTACCCGCCGATGCCCGCGACGACCCCGGGCAGCACCCGCTTGGTGTCGGGGTGGTCGGCCGCGCCGAAGCGCAGCGGGTCCACGACGGCGACCGGGCGGGCGCCCATCGCGAGGATGTCGCGGACGATGCCTCCGACGCCGGTGGCCGCGCCCTGGTAGGGCTCGATGTACGAGGGGTGGTTGTGCGACTCGACCTTGAAGGTGACCGCGTACCCCTGCCCGACGTCCACGACGCCCGCGTTCTCGCCGATGCCGACGAGCATGGCGTCGCTGGCCGGGGCCTTCTCGCCGAACTGCCGCAGATGGACCTTGCTGCTCTTGTACGAGCAGTGCTCGGACCACATGACGGAGTACATGGCCAGCTCGGCACCGGTGGGACGGCGCTCCAGGATCTCGCGGATCCGGGCGTACTCGTCCTCCTTGAGGCCGAGTTCCTTCCAGGGCTGCTCGGCGTCGGGGGTACCGGTCGCGTGCTTGACCGTGTCGAGGTTCTTGATGGTCATCAGGCGCTTACCAGCTTCTTCAGGATCGAGGTGAAGAATCCGAGGCCGTCGGTACGGCCCGTACCGATCAGCGGCTCCACGGCGTGCTCCGGGTGCGGCATGAGGCCCACGACGTTGCCCGCCGCGTTGGTGACCCCGGCGATGTCGCGCAGCGACCCGTTCGGGTTCCCGTCCAGGTAGCGGAAGGCGACCCGGCCCTCGGCCTCCAGCTCGTCGAGCGTGCGCTCGTCGGCGACGTACCGGCCGTCGATGTTCTTGAGGGGTACGGAGATTTCCTGCCCGGCGGAATAGTCGGCGGTCCAGGCGGTGTCCGCGCTCTCCACCCGCAGTTTCTGATCGCGGCAGATGAAGTGGAGATGGTTGTTCCGGAGCATGGCGCCCGGAAGGAGATGCGACTCCGTGAGGATCTGGAAGCCGTTGCAGATGCCGAGAACCGGCATACCGGCCTTCGCCTGCTCAATGATCGTTTCCATCACCGGCGAGAACCGGGAGATGGCTCCGGCCCGCAGATAATCGCCGTAACTGAAACCGCCCGCCAGGACAACCGCGTCGACCTGATGGAGGTCTTTGTCGCGGTGCCAGAGCGATACGGGCTCGGCGCCGGCGATACGGACGGCACGCAGGCTGTCCCGGTCGTCGAGTGTGCCGGGGAAGGTGACGACTCCGATACGAGACGTCACTTCGCCCCCTCGGCCACTGCGGTCGGGACGGCGGCGACGGACTCGTCGATCTTCACGACGAAGTCCTCGATGACGGTGTTGGCCAGAAAGGTTTCGGCCATCTCGTGGATACGGGCGAGGGCGGCCTCGTCGACCGGCCCCGCCACCTCCAGCTCGAAGCGCTTTCCCTGACGGACGTCGGCGATGCCCTCGAAGCCCAGGCGGGGCAGTGCGCGCTGCACCGCCTGGCCCTGCGGGTCGAGGATCTCCGGCTTGAGCATGACGTCGACTACGACGCGTGCCACGTGCACTCCCGGTGGTGTGGTGCGGCTGGTTCTCGCTGTTGCGTTCTCCGGGGAATCCCCCAGACCCCCCGAGGTACCTCAGCGTACCCGGCTTGAGAATCTACGCGGGTAGATATGTCCGTTTTCCGGATCCGCGCGAACAGCGGGGCCGATGGGACCACCGCGGGACAACGCCGGGAAAAATCCCGGGAAAAAAATCCCGCCACCCATTGCCGGGGGACACGCTGATGTAATTGGCTGGGCTTCACAATGCGCCCTCTTTCGCTGTACAAAGGAATACAGCGGAAAGAAGCATTGCCCCATAACAGCCGGAAGGCCGGTATCGCCGCACGTCAACACGTTTCCCGCACATGTCGGGCACGTTCGGGCGCGAGCGGTACCGCAAGAAAGGACCTGTATCCGTGGCGCAGCGCGTAGTGGTCACGCTCTCCGATGACATCGACGGCGGGGAAGCGGCGGAAACGGTCGCGTTCGGCCTGGACGGGAAGTCGTACGAGATCGACCTCAATCCCGCCAACGCGAAGAAACTGCGGAAGGCTCTGGCGCCCTTCATGGCGGCCGGGCGAAAGCAGACAAATGCCAGCAAGCGCGGCAAGTCCCGCACCACCTACAGCCACACGGCGCTCGCGCCCGACCCGGCGGCGGTGCGCGCCTGGGCGCAGTCCCACAAGGTCGAGGTGCCGGCGCGCGGCCGGATCCCGAAGCGGGTGTACGAGGCGTTCCACGAGGCGAGTTGAGCGAGATGGCCGCTGGGCGCGCGCCCGGGTGCACGCCCGGCGTGCACCCGGGCGGAGCCGGTCGAGTGACCTGCGCGCGCACCGAGTTGCACAGCACCCCCTCTGATCGGCTAGAGTTTGGAACACGCCGAGGGGCAAGGCCGAAAAGCCGAAACCCGGGCAGCGTGCGGGTGTAGTTCAGTAGTAGAACGCCCCCTTTCCAAGGGGGAGGCGCAGTGTGCAATTCCTGTCACCCGCTCTGCATCACTTCTGGTCCGGCTCAATGGATCAGGTACAGTGATGGTCGTATCGCTCACGCGGTGCAATGCGGACGTAGCTCAGTTGGTAGAGCGCAACCTTGCCAAGGTTGAGGTCGCCAGTTCGAACCTGGTCGTCCGCTCAGATGGAGAAGGGGGGGGGGCGGCGAGCGACAGCCCGAGAGCTACGCGTCGCGCGAGGCTCAAAACAG